>NZ_JAKUFY010000232.1:0-2729 GCF_022663675.1 Bacillus cereus group sp. BfR-BA-01355 | reverse complement strand
GATGGCAGAGAGGTCACACCCGTTCCCATACCGAACACGGAAGTTAAGCTCTCTAGCGCCGATGGTAGTTGGGACCTTGTCCCTGTGAGAGTAGGACGTCGCCAAGCAACTTTAAGACAAGTCAGAATGACTTGTCTTTTTTGTGTTTTGTAAAATAAACTTGTAATTAATGTAAGCTCTATGAGTAAGTTTATCTAGCAAGAAACAACTTTATTTTATTAGAATTTCACATTTAAGTAGCATACCTTCAGAAAAATATGACTAAGCTTTAAAGTCTATTTGCTAACAAGAATATATATACGAAGTATTACCCTCTGGAGCCTACTCACACCCTCTTTTATTTCTGCAGTTGTTAAATGTCCATACCCTATAATAATTCGATTGTAATGTTTTCCTTTTTCAATGGCGTGATCTTCCACAGGATATACTTTCACTCCGAGTTGTTGGATTTTCTCAAGTAATTCTTTTGTGAATTGAACTTGATTGAATTCAACAATCAGATGTAATACTGTAAAATAACCGAAAATATTGATTGTATTTGAGAATGTTGATTTTAATTGCTGGATAAGGAAGTCTCTTCGATTTTTATAGATTTTTTTCATCTTCATAATATGCCGTTCCAAATAATCTTCAGCAATAAATTTAGAAAGGATAAGCTGATTTAAAGAAGGTGTATGTAAAACGGAATGAACATATAAAAGCATATGTTCAACAATCCAATGAACTCTATACGTTATTGTTACAAGCTGCGAAACGCTTTGTCACCGGAGAAACGAGACATGAGGGGATTGGGACGGCAAAAGAACTAATTACAAAAGGTTATCATACTTCACTAGAATACATAGGGGAAAATACTCTTGATATAGAGGGATGTTATAAAGCAAAAAATGAGTTTTTGAATCTTATTGGGGACATAGGTACTCTATCTATGAAACAAACAGTATCACTTGATTTATCTCATATTGGATTGTCTATAGATCCAGAAATATCTTATATTCATTTAATGGAGTTGGCAGAGAAGGCGAAAGTACATGGAACTACCCTTATGATAAGTATGGAAGAATCATCTAAAGCAGCGGACATTCTTTCCATTTATAAAAAGGTAACTGAGCAATATCATAATGTAGGGATAACAATACAGGCACATTTATACCGCTCAAACAATGATATTCAAGAACTCCTTCATTATCCAGGAAAAATAAGAGTTGTAAAAGGTGCCTATCAAGAAGTTCCGGATATTGCTATGCCTAGATCAACTGATTTAAATCAACAGTATCTTCAAATTGTAGAAAAACTAGCTGAAAACCATCACCCTGTATCTATAGCTACACATGATGAAATTCTTATTAAAGAGATGGAGCAACGTCAATATTTTAGTCACCCTAATGTAGAAATAGAAATGTTATATGGAATTCGTCCGGATATGTTAAGAGATTTGAAAAACAAAGGACATAACGCTAGAGTATATTTGACTCGTGGAAAATAACGGTATTTATATTTATGTCATCGGATAGCCGAACATCCAGAAAATCTATATTATGCAGTGACAGATATGATACATTCACCTTTACCAGAGTAGAGAATATTGAATAGACATTTAATACTAAATGTAAAAATGATGTTGGTTGTTGCCTAAAAATAAGAGCCGGATTTTTCTTAGAATAGAAATTCCGGCCCATTTCATATTGAAATTTTTTTAGTATATATTTGCGTTAAAGGCGGACAGCACCTCTGTAGGTATTGAGGGGATTATGATTTATAATTGTGCAGCCGTCGTATACCTTGTTGTAGAATTGTTTTTGTATGGTTGTGTATTTGTATTCTTAGGGGGAGATAGAAACAAAGGAAATTATGATTCTATATGTATTTTAAAAGGGGGATATATACTAGAAATGAAACTAAATGCTTTGTTAGTGAAAGGATTCGCTCTTTTAGCGGTAAAACGTAAATATAGGTATGGGATAAATATCTATTAATGTTATATAAAAAGTGAAGTAATGAAAGGAACGAGTGTTCTGCATATGTTTGTTCGGTGCACTTGATCAATTGAGGTATGTATTTTTAATCCAGTATATGTGTTTAAAAAGGAAATGCTATTAATCAATTCAAACCTTGAGCATATCTTAAATGTTTATTAAGAGAATATAGCTGTATGGAAATAGATGATACTAAAGATGAAGGAGATATAAGGCTGATATTTCAGTGAAAAAGGGATAGTTAATAAATATATTAGTGTGCTTCTATATATTTACGAGTAAACAGATAAGCAACTATTACTTCATATAAGTAGAACTTGGGACTCTATAACTAGAGTAGTATATGAGTGTATTATGGATTTTTGTATCGTTGTCTGTTATAAGAATACGTATATCTTCAATCGTTTCTAATAGAGGGTGTGATAAACAAAGAGGTATTAATATTTATTAAAATAAGATTGTTAGTTTCGCTAGGTAAAAACTTCTGTACAAATTAAGTCTAGGGTTTAAATTAACTTGAATATATTTTGGAAGAATAGGTTAAATAGAAGCAGAAGGTAGCTTTTCGGTAATGAATCCTTGGAGAGGCGTATCTAGTTAAAAGAGCATAAAAATATTAACTTGAATATCTTTATAAAAAGGTGTTGACGATTATACAAATGAAGTGTAATATAGAACAAGTCGCCGATGACATTAACGTCGCAAGCGACAAACGAAATAAAAAACTTAGTTGACATTAACTAACGAAGATGT
>NZ_JAKUFY010000231.1:0-2749 GCF_022663675.1 Bacillus cereus group sp. BfR-BA-01355 | reverse complement strand
TATTCTATTTGAAATAGAAAAAAGCCAAACTACAGTCGCTTCTGTTACAGCAAAAAACGCTTTAATTAAAGGTGACATTACGTTAACAAAAGTGGATGATACTGATGGCACTACCCTTGAAGGTGCGGTATTCAAAATTGTTAACGACAAAAATGAAGATGTCCGTACAAACTTAAAAACAGAAAAAGATGGAACTTTGACCGTTAAAGATTTAGATCCTGGTGATTATCAATTTATTGAGACAACACCACCTAAATACTATGACTTAAATAAAGAACCAATTCCGTTTACAATCGAGAAAAGTCAAACAAGCATTATCTCAATTACTGCAAAAAACAGTTTAACTACAGGTGCTGTTGAGCTATTAAAAGTCGACGAATTTGATAAAAAGACTCCTCTTGCTGGAGCTATGTTCAAAATCGTGAATGATAAGAACGAAGACGTTCGTACAGAATTAACTACCGACACAAACGGAACTGTTAAAGCTTCTGACTTACGTCCAGGCAAATACAAATTTATTGAAACAAAAGCTCCTGAACATTATGAACTGCGATCAACACCAATTGAATTTACAATTGAGAAAGGTCAAAAAACACCGATTGTTATTACAGCTGAAAATGGTCTACTACCAGGCGATGTTGAACTAACAAAACTCGATGATACTGATGGCACTGCACTTATAGGTGCCGTATTCAAAATCGTTAATAATAAAAATGAAGATGTCCGTACAGAATTAGTTACGAATCAGGAAGGTAAAATTATTGCTACTGGTTTACGTCCAGGTAACTATAAATTTATCGAAATGAAAGCTCCTGAGCATTATGCCTTAAATAAAACACCTATTGAATTTACAATTAAGGAGAGCCAAGCGACTGCTATTAACGTTACAGCTACTAACAGCTTAACAAAAGGTGGTATTGAATTAACAAAAGTTGATTCTGTAAATGCTAAGGAAACCCTTGAAGGTGCAGTATTTAAAATTGTTAATGACAAAGGTGAGGATGTTCGTACGGAACTTACTACTGATAAAGACGGTAAATTAGTAGTACAAGACTTACGTCCGGGTAATTATAAGCTAATCGAGACGAAGGCTCCTACTTATTACGATGTAAATGAAGAACCAATTGAATTTATAATTGAAAAGAGTCAACAAAAACTCATCCCTATTACTTTCAAAAATAGTTTGACGAAAGGAAAGGTCAAATTAATTAAAGAAGATGACGTGGAGAGCGCGAAAGCTCTTGCTGGCGCTGTATTCACATTACAAGACGCAACTGGCAAAGAAATTATGAAAGATTTAATAACAGATGCACACGGAGTATTAGTCATCCCTGATTTAGCACCAGGCGATTATCAATTTATTGAAGTGAAAGCTCCTGAACATTATAAATTAGATCAAACACCTATTAAGTTCACAATTAAAAAAGGTAGTAAGGAAGATCTTCCTATCCCTGTTACTGTAAAAAACAGTTTACTTACAGGTGGCGTCACTTTAACAAAAGTTGATGATGTTGATGGCACTACTCTTGAAGGTGCAGAATTTATAATCGTTGACGCTCATGATACTAAAAAGGTAATTCGCAAAGGTTTAACGACTGATAAAAACGGTAAAATTACTGCTTCTGATTTACGTCCTGGAGACTATCAATTTGTTGAAGTAAAAGCTCCAAAAGACTATACCTTAAGCAAAGAGCCTATTCCGTTCACTATCGAAAAAAGTCAAAAAGAGAATATTACTGTTACTGCTACTAACAGTTTAAAGAAAGGTGCAGTAACATTAACAAAAATCGATGACATCGATCGTACGATGCTCGAAGGTGCAATCTTTAAGATTGTTGATATGAACGGTAAGGAAGTTCATACGAATCTTGTTACAGATAAAAACGGAAAAATTTCTGTTTCTGATTTACGCCCTGGAGACTATCAGTTCATTGAAACAAAAGCTCCTGAGCACTATGTATTAGAAGAAACACAAATTCCGTTTACAATTGAAAGAAGTCAAACGAAAGAGATCAATGTTACAGGTAAAAATGCTTTGAAAAAAGGTAGCGTTGAACTAACAAAGATTGACGATATTGATATAAATACAAAACTTGCTAACGCCGTATTTAATTTATTAGATGCAGACGGAGAGCTAGTTGAAGAAGGCTTAAAAACAAATGATGAAGGTAAAATTGTTGTTGAAAATCTACGTCCTGGTACGTATCAATTCGTTGAAACAATTGCTCCTGAACATTACGTTTTAGATAAAAAACCTATCGTATTTACAATTAAAAAGAGCCAAACTGAAGCTCTTCATGTCACTGCTACAAATGCTTTAACAAAGGGTGCTGTTAAACTTTCTAAAGTAGATGATGTTGATGCCACTGTTCTTAAAGATGCAGTATTTAAAATTGTTAATATGAACGGTGATGTAGTTCATAAAGACCTTGTTACAAATGAACAAGGACTAATCGAAATTAACGACCTACGTCCTGGTGATTACCAATTCATCGAAACGAAAGCTCCTAAGGATTATGTTTTAGATGAAACACCAATCAAATTCACTATTGAAAAAGGACAGAAGAAATCTATTTCTTTAACTGCTACAAATAGCTTAAAACAAGGTAGTATCGAATTACTTAAAGTTGATGATTTAAACGATCAAACAAAACTTGCCGATGCGGTATTTAATTTACTAGATCAAAATGGCAAGGTACTTAAAACAGATTTAAAAACAAACAGTGAAGGTAAAATCGTTGTCGAAAAC
>NZ_JAKUFY010000230.1:0-2777 GCF_022663675.1 Bacillus cereus group sp. BfR-BA-01355 | reverse complement strand
CATAACCTAGTTTTTGAAGAAAAGGAATAATTAATGATTGCTTGGTCATTTCTTCATTAGTTATGTACTCTGTTCGTTCTAAAATTTGGTTAGCTATTTTGTTTATGTCATTTCTGAATTCCATATCAATGTCTCCTCGTTATAAAGTTTAAAAATCTTTAATATTATTGTTATTCCGTGAAAATTCATAATATAACAGAGTTCTTTATGGAAACAGGGAGGTTATTCTTTTTGTTTTAGATGGGAGTATAGGGTATTGGGATTTTTATGTTATGTAGGATATAAAAATAATGGGGGAATTGAAAAAAGCCAATCCACAGGATTGGCTTTTTGTCATTAACGAGAGTAGAACTCTACGATTAATGCTTCGTTGATTTCAGCTGGTAACTCAGCACGCTCAGCGTGACGAGTGTAAGTAGCTTCTAATTTGTCAGCATCGAAAGTTAAGTATTCTGGTACGAAGTTGTTAACTTCGATCGCTTCTTTAACAACAACAAGGCTGTTAGATTTTTCGCGAACGCTGATAGTTTGGTTAGGTTTTACACGGTAAGATGGGATATCTACGCGAGCGCCATCAACCATGATGTGACCGTGGTTTACTAATTGGCGAGCTGCACGACGAGTGCGAGCTAAGCCCATACGGTAAACTAAGTTGTCAAGACGAGCTTCAAGAAGGATCATGAAGTTTTCGCCGTGCTTACCAGGCATTTTACCTGCTTGGTCAAATGTGCGACGGAATTGACGCTCAGTCATGCCGTACATGTGACGAAGTTTTTGTTTCTCTTGTAATTGTAAACCGTATTCTGAAAGTTTCTTACGTTGGTTAGGACCGTGAGGACCTGGTGCGTAAGGGCGTTTTTCTAATTCTTTTCCTGTGCCGCTTAGAGAGATTCCAAGACGACGAGACAGTTTCCAAGCTGGACCTGTATAACGAGCCATAGTTGACTCCTCCTTTAAAAATGTTTTTATTTACGTAAAATAAAAACAGACGTAATCGATATTTACGGGCATTTTGTTTTCATGTACCTTCGCTCCAGCAGCAGGGAGTTACGAGATACACCTCCGTAGAGGAACAAAATACAAACGATAAACTCACATTACAAGGCTGCCTTTTTATTTTACACAAACGCTATTATATCTTTTACCCAGAGTTTCGTCAAGCGAGTACGTTTTTGTTTTATGCATATAAATTTTGGAAATTAATATAAGAAGGAATTTAAAACAATATAAAAGAAGAGATAGAAACACAAATAAAACGCTTACATAAAATGTAGTAAAAACGTTCATCAGTTTTTATTGGTGAATATGCGGGATAAAAACATAAAGGGGATGTTTTTATGAAAAAGAAGCATATGGAGACAGCGTTAATTCATCACGGTTATACACCTGAGGAACATAAAGGAAGTTTAACACCACCTTTATTTCAAACTTCTACATTTACATTTGAGACTGCGCAGCAAGGAGAGGCGAGTTTTGCGGGAGTGGATCCATCTTATATTTACTCACGGCTTGGAAATCCAACTGTGAAATTATTTGAAGAACGTATGGCGGTGTTAGAAGGAGGAGAAGAGGCACTTGCCTTCGGATCTGGTATGGCAGCTATTTCAGCAACTTTAATTGGTTTTTTAAAGGCTGGAGATCATATTATTTGTTCAAACGGATTATATGGGTGTACGTACGGTTTTTTAGAAGTGTTAGAAGAAAAATTTATGATTACGCATTCGTTTTGTGACATGGAGACAGAGGCTAATATTGAAAATAAAATTCGTTCGAATACAAAGCTTATTTTCGTTGAAACACCGATTAATCCAACAATGAAATTAATCGATTTAAAACAAGTGATTCAGGTTGCGAAGCAAAATGGCTTACTTGTCATTGTTGATAATACGTTTTGTTCGCCTTATTTACAAAGACCGCTTGAGCTTGGCTGTGACGCTGTTGTGCATAGTGCGACAAAATATATTGGTGGCCATGGTGACGTTGTAGCGGGTGTAACGATTTGTAAAACGAAAGCGTTAGCTGAAAAGATTCGCCCGATGCGAAAAGATATCGGCGGTATTATGGCGCCGTTTGATGCGTGGTTATTATTACGCGGGTTAAAGACGTTAGCAGTAAGAATGGATCGTCATTGTGATAATGCAGAAAAAATTGTATCGTTCTTAAGAAAACATGATGTGGTAGAAGATGTTTGGTATCCAGAAGGGGAGTTAGCATCTCGTCAAATGAAACGCGGGGGCGGTGTTATTTCTTTTTCAGTAAAAGGCGGAAAAGAAGAGACGCAAGCGTTTATTAATGATCTTCACTTTATTACAATTGCGGTAAGTTTAGGCGATACAGAAACATTAATTCAGCATCCAGCAACGATGACGCACGCTGCGATTCCGGCTGAACTAAGAAAAGAAATGGGCATTTTCGATAATTTAATACGCTTATCGGTCGGTTTAGAATCGTGGGAGGATATCGTTTCTGATTTAGAGCAGGCATTAAAGAAAATATCTACTGTTAATCAATAAAAAAAGAGTGAGCTATCGGTTTTGTACAGGACGTACTAAGTCGATAACTCGCTCTTTTCTTTTTACATATGTTTTAGGAGTGTCTCCACAAACTTTTCTAAATAGCGCTGATCTACTTCATCAAAACGATTTTTTTCAGGACTATCAATGTCAAGTACACCAATGACAGCTCCTTCTTTCACAATCGGTACAACGATTTCCGAATTAGAAGCACTATCGCAAGCGATGTGACCTGGGAATTGGTGAACGTCCGCTACAAGCTGA
>NZ_JAKUFY010000229.1:0-2787 GCF_022663675.1 Bacillus cereus group sp. BfR-BA-01355 | reverse complement strand
CACATCTATTGAAATCACAACCTCCACCAAAACCAAAACCCATAAAATTACCCCCTTTCGTTCGTCAGTATATCTTATGCTCGTCTAGAAAGGATGGTGTGAGTATAGGAGCCTAGTTAAGTGTGGATTTTTTATGTAAATATGAAATTGGCTTAATAATACCATCTTTTTTCTCTTCATTTACCTAAATTGAATAGAAATTTTATCTCTATTTGTTAACATTACATGTTGTCACCCCGATACGTTTTTTTCTTTATTTTTGTATAGTGTTTAGGCATATCTATTTGTTATTTCTCCAATGCTAATAATTGTTTTGAACTTACAAATGGAAAAGATAGCTACAGGATTAATCTTGTAGCAGAAATCCACCTATTTTAAGCAGGATTATTTTTATATATAAAGGAATGGCACCCTAAGGTTCGTTCCTCCGAAGCCGGAATTAAAGTGTATAAAAAATGTATTTTTATCTCAATGTAAGTTAGTTCCTGTAGCATTCACTCCAGTACCAGGTACAGATTACTGCCGAGTTATAAGAGAAAAATTGTTTGTATAAGGATATATTCGTAAAAACATTGAACATGCAGGTAATGAATGTAATTCAGGGTCATTTAATTGGAATGTAAATGTTCCATTTTCTGGTTTTACAGAAGATGATTTTCGATCATTAGCATTAGTGACTTCTTCCTCAGATACTACATCTCGCTTTATTAATCCTAAGGACGATGATTTACAAAGAATAACCATATTGCGAATTAGTCAGTGCTCAATTCTTTGAATTAGGCTTTTCTCCTTGTCCGACAGAATTAAACAAAACATTCAATACTCTTCGTAAAAAATTGTACTAGGTCTTACTTTGGAATTTTTACAAGTACAAGTATAAAACAAAAAAATCATTGTCTTTTTTATTATTATAAAACATATATAATGATGAAATGGTCGCGTATGAAAACATATTTTTAGGAGTTTCATAAGTGGGGTGAAGGTGATGGCTAAGCCATGGGTTGGTAAGGGAATATGGAACATAGTTTATAAAGGGGAAATACTAAATGATCAAGATAACTCACGCGAAATAAGAGAAAATAAGAAAAAAGAAAAATCAGAATCAGAGAAAAAAGCAAAAGCAATACAAGCAAAGAAGGAAAGTAAAGAATCAGAGAAAAAAGCGAAAGCAATACAAACAGAGAAAAAAAGTAAAGAACCAAATTCAAAAAAAGAAACTACAGCATTTAAATTTGAGAAAGAATCAAAGAAAAAAAATATAGATTCAGGTTTGAAAATAGAGACTTCAGTACGTACAATAAAAGTTAAAATTCCGTTTTCTGTCATTTCGGACGTTACTAGTTTTATAAAACCGCCAAACATTAATGTGAAAAATCAAGAAGTATTTGTATTTCGTAATGAAAAAAATGCAAGAAGGCGTGAATTGGATTCTAAGTTATTAACTACAATGGAACAATATCATGGAGAAATTAATTGTAATTTAGTTTCTTCCAATCTTCATGAAAAGAGAGTGCTTTTAGAACTTTCTAATCAAAAAGCAAAAAGGAATATGAAAGAGAGTAGGGTAGGAACATCTTCGTGGACTCCTATCCACAGTATATTATTAGAGAGGGAAGTTGAAGCGGATGTAAATAATTTTATAACTGCGAAACTACCAATAGAGATAGGGAGGTATAAAGGTGAAATTAGTTTAATAGAAAAAGTAGTTTTTAAAGAAAAAATTATAGAAATAAAAGAGATATCACAGGAAATTATTTTGACAAAAAAAGAATTCTTATTGCCAAAAATAATAAAGAAAGGACATAATCCATTTATAGTTGAAAAAGGATGCTTATGTGTAGAAGGCTATATATTTCAATGTATTGAATTTATATCAGAACAAAGTAAAACTCATGATAAGCTTTATCAATTAATGCAAAATATTGTATTGGAATTAACTATCCAATTACTTCAAGAACAGGAAGTTTGTGTGCGGATTACATAAATAATCATATCTCCATCAATCAGCTGAAATTTTTTTTCAGGAGTATGTAACAGAGAAAAACAAAAAAGGTGCTAGCAAGTTTGCAAATAAGCTAGGGAAAATGTATTAGAAGTGAAGTAATAACGATGACTTGTTTTAAAACAAGTTACTGGACTAGGTGAACAAGAATGAATCTATGTTAAAACATGTGGCGAAATACAGCGTGTATTCAATTACATTTTAGAATACTCCCAACTTAAATAATAATACATGTTTATCGTATTTATCCAAACGACAATTATATTTTTTAGAATAATTGGAGGAATAACTTCTTTCGCAGTTTCTACTAAAATGAAACAAGTTTTCCAGCGAATTGTAGACCTCTAAATTAGATAGGAAATAAAAATTCCGCCTATTTCTATAGCATTATCATTTAGCTGGACTAATTATCCAACTAAATTTCATCGTATAGTCACCTCTGAATGTTTATTCTTATACCTTTATTATAAACAAATTTTATGATACTTTACGACTTAGCAGAAGTGCTTTTTTAGGTATGACCATTCATCTATCACCTACGCTGGGCTTAAAGGAAGGCGAATTATGGCTGAAGTTCGTTAAAGTGAACTATATTTTATGGCTTTACAGTACTGTATGTTTTTATGGAATGAATAAGTAAGTCCGTTTAGAAATAAAGAAAAGACACTCAGATATGAAGTGACCCCTGTCAAGTAGACAGTATTCAAAAAACACAACTAAGCAACCTGAGTTCTATATTTATATGGACTCAGGTTATTTAGTTTCTTTTGGAACCTTTGGTGATT
>NZ_JAKUFY010000228.1:0-2824 GCF_022663675.1 Bacillus cereus group sp. BfR-BA-01355 | reverse complement strand
ATTCAAATATCCTCGTGCTAATGCGATACCTCCTATATAAAGTTCACCTACTGTCCCAATAGGGACAAGTTTTTTAGCTTCATTTAATACATATACCTCTACATTGGGAATAGATCGACCAATAGGTGGTGTCCCTTTGCCGCTATAAATGTCTATAGTAGCAACCGATGCTTCTGTTGGACCATATGCATTTATAAAGAGGTGATTTTTCACCCATCGTTTTGCCACTTGTTCACTACAGACTGAACCCGCAGAAATAACAGTTTGTAATTCCTCAAATTTAGATTCATCTAACAGATTTAGTACCGTAGGTGGTAAAAATGCATGCGTAATTTTTTTTTCTAGCAAAAACTGGGTAAGTGGCTCGACTGGCATAATATCTTGTTGACCACATACATATAAAGTTCCACCAGACACCAGAGTTGCGAAGATATCATATAGTGAAACATCAAATGCAATTGAAGAAAACTGAACTACCTTACTACCCGTATTTAATTTTGTAAAATTAATGCTGGCATTAATAAAATTACATAGACCTTTTTGTTCATAAAGGACACCCTTTGGATTTCCTGTGGATCCAGATGTATAAATTACATATGCCAAATTATCTGGTTTAACTTCAATTGTAGGATTTATATTTTTTTCTCTCGAAATATTCATTTCATGTTCTTTTATATCAATACAATCTATTTCTTTAGGTATCCACTGTGTTAGATGACTTTGTGTCAGCAATACTTGTATGTTGGCATCTTTCAAGATATATTCAAGCCTCTTTGTTGGATATGCGGGATCTAGTGGGACATATGCGCCACCAGCTTTTATTATTCCTAATATACTTACAATCATCTCTAAAGAACGTTCTATATAAACCCCTACCATACTTTCAGGGCCTATGTTTCGTTTTTGTAGATAAAAAGCTAATTGATTTACTTTTTCATTTAATTCCTTATAAGTTAACTGTTGATCTTTATATACCAACGCAACAGAATCTGGATTCTGAATTACTTGCTGTTCAAATAACTCTTGAATCACCACATCTTTTTGATAATTGCCCTCTATGTTAGTCCATTCATGTAATAATTGCTTTTCTTCGTTCTTAGTGAGTATTCTTAGATTCTCAATAGGTTCCTCCGGAAATTGTAAAATTTCATCTAGCCAAATTTCAAAAGATTGAGCCATTCTTTTTATTGTAGAAACCTTAAATAAGTCTGTATTATATTCAAAATCCACTTGTAATCCTGTTGGTATCTCTTCCATTGCTATAGTTATATCAAACTTTGCACCATTCATATGTCTAGGGATTTTTTCTACGCTATGATCTAATAATTTTGGTAACTCTTTTAATTGATTGTGAAAAACAAACATTGTCTGAAATAATGGAGAATAACTCATATCACGTTCTGGTTGTATAGCTTCTATAACTTTTTCAAAAGGAACGTCCTGGTTTTCTTGTGCATCTAACATTTTTTTCTTTATTTGTTGGACCAATTCTTTAAATGTTATATTATTTGAGCAATCTGCACGATAGACTACAGTATTTGCAAAGAATCCAATAAGATTTTCAACTCCTGGATAATTCCTATTTGCAATCGGGCTGCCTACTAAAATATCTTTTTGATTGGTATAACGAGAAAGAAACCCTTGATAACTTGCTAATAATGTGGCGAATAATGTAACGCCTTCCTTAGAATTGAATACTTTTATTTTTTCTAACAATTTATTGGGTATGACAATTTGATACGTATCTCCATTATAGCTTTGTATTATTGGACGAGGATAATCCAATGGGAGTTCCAATATAGGAAGTAAACCGCGTAATTCTTTCCCCCAATATGCTATTTGTTTTTGTATAATGTCTTCTGTTAACCAACTTTTTTGCCATTTTGTAAAATCAATATACTGAACAGGTAAAGGGGGAAGCTTTTCAGTTTCGTTTTCTAAAAATGCCTGATAAAAACTCATCCATTCATTGATAAAGGTATCTAATGACCAGCGATCAAAAATAATATGATGGATGGTACAAAGAAGTACTAACTCTTTATTGTCCATTATTATTAAATGAGTACGTAATAAAGGTCCTTGGCTTAAATCAAATGGCTTTTTAGCTTCTATTTTTGATATATTTTCTATTTTAGATGTTTTATCTTCAGGAGAAAGATAACGCAAATCAATTACTGATAAGGGAACTGTTATATCTTGTTGAACAATTTGCACTGGTTTTCCGTCAACTTCATGAAATACTGTCCGTAGAATTTCATGGCGATGTATTATTGCATTATATCCTTTTTTTAACATCTCAATGTTCCATTTTCCTTTTAAACGCCATGCAATCGGGACATTGTAAAGCGCACTATTTGTTACAATTTTATCCATTATCCATAAACGCTGTTGAGCGAAAGATAATGGTTCGTATTGTTCACGTTTAACTGATTGTAATGGTGTAAAAACATCGATCTCCCCCGTTTTTCCCAATAAAAATGTTAAACGTTTTGAGAAATGTTTAATGGTAGGGTATTCAAATATATCACGTATTTGTACTAGAATTGAAAAATCAACACCTAAACGTGAAGTTATTTTAGTTGCTAGGAGAGAGTGTCCACCTAACTCAAAAAAATTATCGTTTATTCCAATGGCAGAGGAGTCAATCCCTAATACCTCTGACCAAATTTCTACCATTTTTTGCTCTACTCTATTCCGAGGTGCTATATATCCATCGTTCGTTTGTATAATAGAGGCCCATGCAGGTAAAGCATCTTTATCTACCTTCCCATTAACAGTTAATGGCAATGATTCTATCTTGATAAAATGAGCCGGGACCATATAA
>NZ_JAKUFY010000227.1:0-2828 GCF_022663675.1 Bacillus cereus group sp. BfR-BA-01355 | reverse complement strand
AAAGGTTTTTCTAAAATAAATAATTGGGTTGCGATGCTTAGAAGCATAGCAACCGTTCTACTAACACTTTTATTATCAGTGTTTTTAACACTAACTTTGATCGTTGGCTATGCATTAAGTTAAACGTAATTCTTCACGAATAAAAACCACTATTCCGTCAATACTGTAGACAACCCATTTCGAACCATATTCCATTACCTGAGCAGTTAGCTTTTGCTAGCTGCTCTTTATTTGTACAAGGTACTCAATTGACTGGCGTATATATAATATTCTGAGTTCCTTTCTTTATAAAATAATCGTTATAAAATGAGGCTCGTCACGAGAGCACTTTACTAAGTGCTCTTTTTATATTGCAACTTAATACAAAATGAAATTTTTATTACATTTTTTAATTCAAATATCCATTTCATCAATGTATAAAGAATATTACTTCTTCTTTAAGTATCTTTATGAACAAAATTTATAACCTTTACTCCACTTGGATCTATATTAAAAGTAATAGTTTCTATGCCATTCGGAGGGTTATGAGCTCCTATATAAGTTTTATATTGAACTGTAACAATAAAATTAAAGTTTTCTTCTGGGAAACGTTCAATTTTTATAATTTTTGTATCCGTTAAACTATACTGATGATCTGGTCCAAGCTTCCTTCTGATAACTTGACTTGCATATGGTGCTAATAAAGTATTATAAGAATCATAAAACTCTTGATCATTACTATTAACCGCTTTGATATCTAACGGATTTAAAAATAATACTACCATTACAATTCCAAAAAACAAACTAATCACTTTACCTTTTAACACATAATCACCCTTATTTAATTTGGATATCCGTTAACCTCCCCAGCATAAGAGATGACTATTCTTCATCCTTATTTAACTGCTTTTATTCAAATAGCGTTTTTGTTTAGTTTCACTCTAAAAGTAAAATTTTCATTTTTTCATTCAACCAAGTTCATAACATATTCTTTTCCTCTGATAAAATAAGGATTAGGTGTCCCACGCGCATTTTATTCATTGGAAATAATACCTTTCACGTACTTACGTATTAGAAACTTCATTTCTGCTTCTTCCGCAATAGCAGTTTTGTTCACTTTTTTGATACATTTATGAAACATTCACATGTTATCTTCAATATGTTCTATTCTTTTTGAAAAACCATGTGAGAATACCAAAATAAGAAGCCCTAGAGCCCTAACTCTAGGGCTTCTTGTTTTCAAATAAGGATTTTGTATTAAATCTGCACCAATTTTAAGACGCATACATACCATATCTTGTGCACCTTTTTTATATAAATCTTGTTCATTGGGCGCCTTTAAAAGCGCTCTTTTTATTGAAAAACTACATAAAGAGAAAAAACTCATACAATGTAAAATGTACCCTATAGAATAGACTTTTTTCGAGTGTCAATTCTATAGGGTACATTTTATTATTTTCTGTCTTTTTTATTTACCTTAAAGTAATCCATTCATAGCTTGCCCACTCTTTTGGTTTCTTATCGTACTTAATACGACCAGTCGTACAAAATGAAGCAATCATCCATTGTATAAGGTTCATCTTGGCGTATGGGTCAACACACTCCTCAATTTTTTTCAATTGATAACCGGTACTATTTTTCTGCCAAATTGTATATAAACGAAAATGTGTTGTCGTAACAAGTCTAGCTTTGGTTGTAACTTGCCATTTAGAAATTTTCGTTAAATCCTCTTTGATTTTTCTCTCATACTCTTGTTTTATCACTTTATAAGTCTTATCTTTATTAATTAATCCATTAGAGATTGTAAAAGGCATTTGATGCACCTCATAAACTGTTCCTTCTTCATCTCCTAAAATATTTGATTCTACTAGAAACATATTTTTTAGTTTTAACTGTTCTGTTAATTCTTTCCCGCTCCAATAAAATGGCTTCTTTATCTTCTGCAACAAGATAACCTGCACAATTAATCCTATCAGTAAAGGATATGCTAATACAAACAATATATTAATAAACATGTTTAAAATAATAACGCCTATTAGCGCAAAAATTGTAAAGTAAATATAGGTCTCTCTTTGATGAATGATTCTACTGTTCAAGCCAAGATACCTCCATTTTGATAGATAGTGAACGCAATATAAACCATCGCCCCTAGTAAAATAGAACAAGCCCCAGGAAAGCTCTGTATTAGCTTTATTTCTTTCTTAGGCAGTTTCACACCAAATATAGACGCAGCATGCTCCAATTGGTCTTTAATCGCTCCTACAAACCCTAAAATTTTAATTAATCGATAAACACTAGCAATCCAAAAGAATAGTAAATGGAAAGCTGTTAATGTAATTGCGGTAAGCATAGCTGATTCTTCTACTACATTGCTAATATATAAAGCTACCACCACAAGCATTTTCGTATCACCGGGTGAAGAAAATTTAAATGTCTCTAACAATAAGCCACATACTAAGGCCATAGTTAGTACAATTACAAGCTCTTTTCCCGTTCGTATTCCTGCAAAATACGTGATACCTAAACCTACTATTAAAAAAATAAAATGCCATATATTTTTTGTTTTTCTATACTTTAAGTCGGTAAATACATTAAGTACCATATAACTTAGAAATAACCCCATGATATACAAGCTCATTTTATTTACTCCCCTCTTGATTTCATATAAAAATACTTTGTAAAAAAGGGAACCACTTTTAGAGTAGCCCCCTCGTTTATTTTTATATTTATTTTTTATTCCAAGAATCTATATCTGCATTGCTTGATGCTTTTGTGAATCGAGCTAGAATTGTATCATACCCACCTTGGATTGCTTTCCATACAAATGGCCCAATTACTAGCACAATAAT
>NZ_JAKUFY010000226.1:0-2882 GCF_022663675.1 Bacillus cereus group sp. BfR-BA-01355 | reverse complement strand
ATTAAAGTTTATTATTTAGAAGTTGATGTTAATGGAAATGTAATGCGTGGTGCAGAAGCTGAGCCAACAGATTACAATATTATTTCATCAGATGGCTCAAAATTGGAGATTGCTTTTAAAGATTCTATCAATAAAGCATATCAAATCGAATATGCCACAAAAATTACTGATGAAAATATTAAAAGTTTTCGAAATAACGTTACGATAACGAGTGATAATCAAAAGCAACAAAACGCAAGCTCTACTGTAACGGTTTCTCGTGGTACACACTTAAATAAAACAAGTAAATATGATCCAAAGACGCAAACAATTGAGTGGACAATTACTTACAATGGTGATCAAAGAGAGATCAAAAAAGCAGACGCGATTTTAAAAGATATTTTTGACGATACACACGAACTAGATGCAAATTCTATTGTTGTGAAAAACGCTTCATATAATGAAAAGGGAACGCTTGTAACAGGTGACGCTGTGAATAATTACACTGTAAATAACAAGAAGAATGGATTCGATTTACAGTTTAACGATGATATTAATAGTGCTTATGTGATTACCTATAAAACCAAGCCAACTAATAAAGTTATAGAAGATGGAAAAGTAAAAAATAAAGTTACAGCTGATAATGATTCAAGTAAAGAAAATGAAGCTAGCTTCAAGCAGCAAAATATTATTAAATCTAATAATAAAGCTGAAACAAATTATAAAGACAAAACAACAACTTGGACAATTATAGTAAATAATAACAACTACCCATTAAACAACGCGATCATTACGGACACCTTTGATCATGGTGGATTACAATTAAAAGATAAAAAACTAGAAATTAAAGATGGAAATTATACCCTTCAAGCTGGGACTGACTATGTTTTAGATGCAACAGATAAAGGCTTCAAAATTACTCTTATAGGTACATATCAGTCTAATATGACAAAGACATTAGTTGTAAAATATACGACAGACTTTGATTATACAAAGCTAGAAAGTGGTAAAACTTCATTTAAAAATACAGGTAACCTATCTTGGATAGATACGGATTCTAAGCCACAATCAAATAAAGTTGAAGCTAATTTCGATCCTGATACTTTCACAAAGGCAAATGGTTATAAGTACGGTTCTTATAACGCTCAAACGAAGGAAATTACTTGGATAATAGGCTTTAACTATAATAATGTTGAGATTAAAGATCCTTCTGTTATAGACGTAATACAAGATAAACAAAAATTAGTTCCTGGATCCATTGAAGTACGCGATATGATTTTAAATGGAAATCCTGATAATGCACAACCTGGTAATGCTGTACCAACTGAGAAATATGAACTTGAAGAACCTACAGAGAAAAATAAAAACACCCTAAAGGTTCATTTCAAACAATCAATTAATTCACCTTACTATATTATCTTTAAAACAAGCCTTGATGGTGAACTTATCCAAGGCACTTACAAAAACGAGGCAGATTTAAAAGATGGCTCTAAAATTGTTAACACCCTTACAGGTGATACTCAAGTAAATAAAGGTGGCAGCTTCGTTACTAAAAAAGCTGTGCAAGACGACAACTATATTAATTGGAGTATCGCAATTAACGAAAGCCAATCAACCATTGCGGATGCGGTTGTAACAGATGACCCAACCGAAAATCAGGTAATTGTGGAAGATTCATTCCACTTATATCCTACAACTGTTGATCCATATGGAAATTTAACAAAAGATAAAGTAAACGAATTAAAAGAAGGAACAGACTATAAACTCAAAATAACAACAGACAATACTACCGGAAAGCAACATTTCGAAATTGCCTTCTTGAAAAAAATTGATCGAGCTTATATTTTAGAATATCGCTCACTTATTAATGCAGACGATAAAGAAAAAGTAAGTAATAAAGCGAAAATCACAGGCAATAAGTTGACAGTTAAAAACACAGAAACTACTGAAACAATTGAAGTGAGAATGTCTTCTGGTTCAGGTGGAGGATCTGCTACCAAAGGTCGTGGAAACCTTGAAATTATAAAGGTAGATAACGACAATAAGAACGTACTATTAGCTGGGGCAGAATTTACTTTATACGATCGTACAGGTAAAACTGTTATCCGTAAAATTACAACAGACAAAGACGGTATCGCTAAATTTAATAATTTAAAACGTGATAAATATTTATTAAAAGAAACAAAGGCTCCTGAAGGCTATGTAATTAGCTGGGATTTAAAACAAGGGAAAATTGTTGAACTTGGTACACAAGAGACTACAACATATAAACTTGCAAATAAGAAATTTGTCGGGAAAGTAGTTTTAACAAAATCTGATGACCTGAACAAAAATGCAACACTACAAGGCGCTATTTTCACACTACTGGATAAAGATAAAAAAGTAATTCCAGAACACAAAGAATTAACAACAAATAATAACGGACAAATTATTATAGATAAACTAAAACCAGGAACTTACTACTTACAAGAAACGAAGGCTCCTGAGCATTATCAATTAGATAGCAAACTTATTCCGTTTACTATCTCTATAGATCAAACAACAGTAGTAAATCTAACTGCGACAAATAGTTTAACTAAAGGATCTGCTCTTTTAACAAAAGTGGATAATTATAATAAAACTTTAGCAGGGGCAGAGTTTACTGTTCAAGATCGCAACGGAAAAAATATTCCTGGATATGAAAAATTAACAACAAATGAACATGGACAAATAGAAGCAAAAGATTTACGTCCGGGTAAATACCAATTTGTCGAAACAAAAGCTCCTGAGCATTATGAATTAGACAAAACGCCTATTCTATTTGAAATAGAAAAAAGCCAAACTACAGTCGCTTCTGTTACAGCAAAAAACGCTTTAATTAAAGGTGACATTACGTTAACAAAAGTGGATGATACTGATGGCAC
>NZ_JAKUFY010000225.1:0-3047 GCF_022663675.1 Bacillus cereus group sp. BfR-BA-01355 | reverse complement strand
TTGTAAATGTTTTATTTGCTTTCATCGCAAACATTGGTAAAAAAGTTCATGATTTTTAGTTTTAAAAAAAGTGCAATAGATGTTGCACTTTTTTAAATAAATATAAAGGTAATGTATCCCTTCTTTTAATTCCTTCAAGTTGAATATCAAATAATGTTTGTGTAAAGATTTGTTGTGTAGGTCTACAAATATTATCCTTTAAATTGATAACATATATTTTTCATTATATTCAGCTACAGGATTTTTAAGTGGTTTTTATAGATTTTTTGAGTGGATTTATCTACTTACTCGCTCTTTTGGAGAGCAGCACATAATATTTGGGGTTTACAAACCATGTATGAGTTGTACCAATATAACCATCCTCGGTATTTGTTCTAGTTTCTGCAACTGTTAATCATCCTTTTTTTATTGAATCGTTCATTAACTCTGAAAATTCCCCCTAGTATTATTTAAATTCATAGTAAGTTAAATAAACGTTGCACTATCAGAGTCAAATACATCTACTTTACTTATTTTTTCAAACAAAATAATTATTTAAAATTCTACATAAGATATTGAAAATACTTTTTCAACAGATAATAAGTTATGTTAGAAAGAACAGTAATTGCAAAATTATTCTTTGTAATGAGCTAATTTCATATTCAAGATAAGAGAATGTGAAATTACTAAGTACTCATTTTTATAGAAACTTTTATAGCATCTTTTTCTATAAAATTGAAAGCAAATGGTGATTTGTATACCTGAAATTTCTTTGGATTTTCAAAGTTAGCTTCACGTGTCAAAATATTGCCGAGTATTTTTTCTTCGATGATGCTAAATTGATGCTCCTCTTTAATGTCTTTTGATTCTATAAGACCTTGAAAGGGAACGTCACCTTGGATTCTATAGTTGGGAATTACCTTGTTAAAAGCTAAAGCTGTATAAGTAATAGTCTTGCGGATAAATCCCGAAATAGTGACTACCTCTGGACAAACCTTTTCAATCATAGTAAATATTTGTCTATCAACTTTAATGGTTCCTTTTTTCGCAGGAGGAACCAACTGGATTTCATGCTTTATAAATTGCCTAAAACACAATGTTTTTGATTTGAGGGATTTTGGTATTTTTTTTGTTTTTGAAGTTTTAGGAAAGCATGAAGATATTCTTGTTACTTCGGGAAGTCCTGATAAATTAATATGTGGGAAATAAGGCGTACTTGTTATAATGAAATTTTTTTTGTAATGTAAATTCATATATGTTTCCGCACCTTTCCAATGGAATATAGTTTAAAATATGTCCTCCTTGTCATATATGCTTCTTTTTGACAAGGAATTTTCCAAAATGAGCTCATGTCATATACCGATAGGATTTTTTAGTAATAGGAGTGGCAGCTTTTTTAATAACAAATAATGTCTCACCAATAAAAACAGGTTCAGCAGAAAGTCTAATTAATACTCGAAGAATATCACCTTGGTTTAATGAAAGTAAAACTGTTTTTGATGCCATAATTCTATTGCCCTGATCCAAATCGATTTATATTTGAAAAAGAAGATTAACAGTATCGTTTATTATAAAATTCATAATAAGAATTCCTGAATCTTCTCCAAATAAACTAACCCCTGTGGAAAACGTTACAGCATATACACCAGCACTACCAATCGTTATTGAATTATCAGCAGTACTTAATATAACGCCACTAAAAGGTCCTGTCACTGTAAAGTCTATATTTGCATTAGCTAATATTGGAATATCTGTAACTGAATCAGTATTGAGCATTCCGAATTCCGAATACTGGTGTAACTCCAGTAGGCCCTGTTGGCCCCGTGGGTAAAGTGAATGGAGGGATAGGTGATAATGTAGGACCCAGTAAATTCGAATCAAATGCTGCTCTTCTCAAAAAACATGTTTTTCGTTTACGTACATACCTCCTTAAGATGCTTGTACTTATCATAATTATTAAATGCTCAATACTAGATAAATAATCTTCACATAAGCGGAACCCCTTTTTTTATTTTCTTTCGAAAAAAATGGGACTATATTTTCAATAACAAAGAGTTAAAAATCCAAGTCAATCGGCAGGATTCATTCTCAGTAGGGTTACTATAGGGCATCGCCACATAATCCATAATATTTTTATAGTAATATAACAAAAAAGCGCTATACTTTCTGTAGAATCATAGGAAAGGATGGCGTTTTTGTATGTCTATTTCTGTATCTGATGAATTACAACTATTTGTTAAAGAATTTCAAAGTTTCTGCTCTTTAAATATCTTACGAGATTCTGCTAGAGATGTTCGTTTCGTGTAGCGAACCCGGTAAATAATTAAAAAGAATTGTGTTGATACCACAGGTGGAGTTGCTGAATCCTAGCTTTCATACTGTAAAAGTTCTTTGAGGGTGTGAGAGCAACCCTCATGGTGAAGGATAGAGCATAGAATCGATTATATGGAAGGGAACTTAAAACTAGTTATTAACATAATTGGAGATAAAAAGATAAAAAAAGAACCTAAATTCTTGACAGATAGAAAATAAGTTCTTTCTTTGTTAGTGGAGTTTTATTTAGCAGTGTGTTGGAGCACTATATAATATATGTATTTATTAGTAAAGGTTGTTTAATTTCCAAAATATATTTGTTTGTAAATAAGAAAAAAGGACAGTTGAAAACTGACCTTTTTCTATTTTTTAAAGATAGTTAACGAACAGGTAATTTGGGATTTGGAGTATAGTAAGATGTTAATCATCTCATTGTTAATGTATGCAAGTAATACAAAATGGCTTGTACAATTGTTAAAATTAGTTATTTTTTGATAAATTAGTTAATTGGATGTTTGATAGAGGAAGTAAGTCTAATCAATTATTTTAATTCTTTCATAATATATAATGCAAATAAATTTTTTAGGGAAAAGGGGGTATGTTAAATGTCGTTTGAACGTAGATGTGAATGTAATGTATGTAATAGAAATCGAAGAAGAAGACGTGAGGAAGTAAGAGAACTGAGAAATCTTGAAGGGCGAAGAAGATTAAATGGTTTACGAGAAGGTGACAGAATTACAGTTTTTTCAGGCGGA
>NZ_JAKUFY010000224.1:0-3138 GCF_022663675.1 Bacillus cereus group sp. BfR-BA-01355 | reverse complement strand
CGTTATTCTTTCTAAACAAGCTAGATTAGAAAGAATAACGTATTCTTATAAATTTTTCGATTTAAGATGAATTATTACTATTTGTGGAGGAGTTGCCGACTTCTAGATGAAGTGAAAATCGGGGAAGTTCAAGGAGGTATTTAAGTGATGGATAAACAACATAGAAAGTTTAGTAAATCTAGTACCTGTTATCAAAAGGTTTACAAATGTGAGACGCTTATCCTAGGTGAAAACTCAAATGTTAAAAATATTTTTTCCACTCCTGAATTTATTTGTCCAGGTGAACAATTTGAAATAGACATAAATACTATACTTCAAGTAAGTTGTGTCTCTGATTCTTCGGGGTTAATTGTTATAGATTCATTAGATATTGTGGTAAATGGAGCAGCTAAGTTTACAGAATTTGAATTAATTGAGAAAAATGGATGTCCAAATGGATGTCCAGCAGGTACTTTCTCGGGGCTTATAAGCCCTGATGAAAAAGCAATCACTTTAATTTATGATAATTTTTCTGTGGAATGTGAAGGAGCGTGTGTTAATTTAAAGTGTTGTATGAACTTTTTTCAATTAGTTGCAGATGAATCAAATGAAATGCAACAAATCAACTTTGATGTAATCCTAAGGGGATTTGCTTCACTAGATGAAGGATGCGGTGGGCAATTCAACGATAATTTTGAATCGAAAATTAATATAGGAACAACACTCATAGTAAAAGGAGATAAATAGAATCCACTTTAGATTTAGGAATAGGACGACATGGCCATCTAGATAATCAATTAATCGCTGAATTTATTTATATTATCATTCCGTTCGTACATATTCTGCTTTAAATGGGATGAATCTTTATCAGTACTCAAGATCAATCGTGTAATCTAAATTTTGTTCTAGTTTTACTTGAACAGGTCATAATCTGATAATAGAAATAAAATACAGACTTTTCCTGAAAAAATGTATATCTGCAAAACCTGGAAAAAGTGACTTGAAAGGAGGCTCAAAATCATGGGTTTTGAATCATTAAATAGAAAAATGCTAACTAAGCCACATGGATTTACTGCAGGAATAGAAGGTCCTTCATGTGATAAAGAAGGGAATATTTATGCTGTTAATTTTAAAAGAAAAGGTACGATTGGCAAAGTAAGTCCAAATGGAGATAGTAAAGTCTTTATTGAGTGACTTAAAAATAGTATAGGTAGTGGGACACGTATTGATCGTTACGGAACATTGTATATTGCTGATTATTGTAACCATAATATATTCGCAGTTAATATTGAAACAAAAGCAATAAGGGTGTTTGCTTTTAATCCTGCTATGAATCAGCCTAACGATTTAGTGATAACTGATGAAGGTGTTTTATTTGCTAGTGATCCCAACTGGAGCAAATCAACAGGACAATTATGGCGTATTGATAAAAATGGGAGCACTCATTTATTAGAAACGAATATGGGAACTACTAATGGAATTGAAGTGAGTCCTGATGAAAAAAACTATATGTAAATGAAACTGTACAAAGAAAATATCACCTGTTTCGGTGGCAATTAATAAACAACGTCAGGGTATTGGTAAGTATATGTTGCAGGAAGGTATTAAATTTGCAACAAAAAAGGGATATAGGGGAATTATTGTTGAGGGAGATTATCAATATTATTAACGCTTTGGATTTATTACATCAACTAAATTCGGTATCTATGCGCCCAAGAAAAAACTTCCGCCTTCTGTGGAAAACTTAATAGCTATGGAGTTGTATGAAAATGGGTTGGAGAATATTTCAAGTGAAGTAGATTATTCAATTTATAATTTATTGCAACATTGACATCTATATGAGAAACAGTTGCCACTTTATCTCCTCTTTATAAGATTTTTTTATGAAACTAGTACCAAAAGAAAGGTGACTTAATATGAAGCTTGAAACTAATAGACTGATGTTTAAAAAACCTTGATCTTAATCTAATTGAGGCTGCAGCACAGCGTGATAAATAGGCAATTGAAGCAATGGGATAACAAACCAACGGTGAGTGGCCAGGTGCAGATTTTTTTTGAAGCTTTACCCTACTTTCGGGAACTTCTGATTAAAAATAATGGAACTAAAGGATTTGACTCCTGGATTATTGTAGCGAAAGATACCAAAGAAATAGTTGGCAGCATTGAAGTTTTTGGTAGTCCTGATTTAGACTGTATGATTGAGATTGGCTTTGCTATTAATGAAAGTCAACGACGCAAAGGTTATTGTTTTGAAGCTGCCCAAAAATTATTAAACTGGGCCTCAAATCATGATGAGGTCAATTATATCACAGCCAGATTTGATCTTGATAATATTAATTCTAAAAATGTTTTGATAAAATTAGGGTTCCAAATGGATCACAGAGATGCAGAATTAATTTACTGGAAATATAGTAATAATGGACAAATCTTATAAGACTTGTCCATTGCTATACTATGGTTATATAACCAGAAATAATCAAACTTTATTTTAAAGCTACACTAAGGTTTTGAAATATCTATAAAGCGAAAAAAGCGTTATCTTTTCCTAAGATACTACAGAAAGAATAGCGTATTTTTTCATTTTAAGGAAGTTTAGTTTTATTAGGTTGATAGCGATGGGGGCCCGCCAGCATTTCGGAAAAAACCCTCGCTAAGCAAAAACATACAATAAGCTGCCCATATGGACAGCTTATTTACATAATTTTCATTATCGGTAGCAACTATTTTGATAGAATCCTTGTGTTTATAAGGTTTCTTGTCTTTCTGTCTATATATACCTTATACATGATTTTATACATCGTTGATATAGCGGGGATTCTAGGTATCCCCGCTATTCTTTTTTTGCATAAAATCTTGTATATAGAAAAAAAGATTTTGATGTTATTATCGAGAAGCATTACATATCGGTGTTAAAATCGGAAATGCATACACCGGAAATTGTTGCGGATTTTTTAGGGATCACACCCGATTTGCTAAAGGTATGGTCAAATGAATTTAACATACAAACGGAGCAAAGTCAGGGAGGGCATCGTAGATACTCTAAGGAAAATATAGAAGAATTAAAAGCAATAAAAGAAAAAATACAGGTGCAAAAATGGTCTTACGATCAAGTTCGAGCATGGCGAAACGGAGAACTTGATTCGTTTGTTTCAAAAGAAG
>NZ_JAKUFY010000223.1:0-3154 GCF_022663675.1 Bacillus cereus group sp. BfR-BA-01355 | reverse complement strand
TCTACAGTATGGTGACGTCCAATTGCTTTTAGTGTCTCTTGATGATATGACTGCGGATTAATACTAATACGGTCAATGTTCCATTTATTTAACACTTCTAGCTTTGCTGGCGTAATCGTATCTGGACGACCTGCCTCAACTGTTACTTCACGTACATTTTTCACGTCTGGGAACGCTTCGTACATTTCTTCATACAGCATATCCATCTCTTCTGCTGTAATACTTGTAGGTGTACCGCCGCCATAATAAATCGTCGTAACTTTCACACCTTTTTCTTTTAAAAACTTACCAATTTCACGAACTTCATAATGTAAACCACCTAAGAACGAATCAACAGACCCTTGGCGTCCATTAATCGCATAAGCCGGGAATGTACAGTATGCACATTTCGTTGGGCAGAACGGAATACCGATATAAATACTTACTTCTTCTTTCAAACGGTATAAATCCGGAACAACTGCTAATTGGCAATCAACAATGCGCTGAAGAAGTTCAATTTTCTCTTCATGAATTAAATAACTTTCACGAAGTTCTTGATGCGCTTCTTCCTTTGACATACCATTTTGAAGCATTTTATGAAGAAGTTTCGTCGGACGTACTCCCGTTAAAATACCCCAGCTTTGTTCAAGTCCAGTTAACTGCTGAAGAACAGAAAGATATACATAAGAAACAACGTGCTTCACTTGCTTCATACGCTCTTTTTCATCTGTGAAAGCAGATAAATCTTTCGAGAATGTTTCTTCATACACATTTCCTGTGCTAACATCCGTTAATCGAGCGGATGCTTTCACATTATCCTCAATGTGTATATCAACGATCAGATTCGCTTCCTCTTGTTCAAATCCAATCGTACTATCTTCAAAAAATAAGCCGCCAATATTTTGTAGCGGACGTAAAAAACGATCATCTTGTAACGTTTTAATTGAAATTAACACATTATCACCTTTTCATTTGCAAACTCTCTTTAGTTTACTTGAAGGGCGTTTACAGGTCAATACAGAAGGTTTTACCTGTTTCTCTTACATTTTTTCAAATAATTCTTTTTATGAATATCGCTCATGTATATAGACATCATGATTTTCTCTTGTTAAAATTTATTAGTACAAAAAATCGTTACATAGCGAAAATACAATATATAAAGGAGGAATGTTAACACTAGATTCCATAATCTAATGTGTTAAAAAAAATATGAAAAAGAAATTTTATAGTGTATTAACTCTCTCTCTTGCATTACAAACTGTTCTTGCACCTACTTATTCATTTGCAGAGAGTGCTGAAAAATCCGCCGAAGTATATACGGAGGATCAAGTTTTTAAAAGTATTAAAGAGCATGTTAATGAGCATAGTACTCATGAAGAAGATATCGAGGTTACTGGTCAATTCCTACTATACACTTCAAAAAAACATTCATTATATACCGCGAATGATTTAAAAAACAAATCGAATATCGAGATTACAGAACAAGTCGTAACGGCGACAAAGAAAAAAGGAAATGCTTACTACATAACGACGTCAACTGGCGCTGGATGGATAGATAACAATGATAATAGCTTAGAAGTTCAAGAGATTCATAAACTATCTAACCAAAAATTAATCGTAAAAGAAGAAGCTTCCATACATGCACTTCCGTTCCAATCGTTTAACGAAGAAGGGAAACTACAGCCACAAGTCATTACTCCTACTGAACAAGCTGGAAATTGGTTTAAAGTCCAAATAAATGAAACAGCAAAATGGATTTATGCACCTTCTGCTACATTTGAAGGTACAAAAGCTTCATTACTAAAAAACGTTCGTTCTGCTAAAAATAGTTTATTAAGAGCTCCAGATGCTCTACAAACAAACAATATTTATGGCGTTACATTTAAAGAAATGATTGTCCCTAAAGGAAATGACGATATTCGCCCTGGCTACCCGATGGTACCTAAATATATTACGATTCACGAAACGGCTAATACAGCGAAAGGTGCTAATGCTCTAAATCATGCAAAATTCTTAGATAATCAAGCACGCGGAACAGCTGATCGCGCCGCATCTTGGCATTTCACAGTAGATGATAAAGAAATTTATCAACATCTTCCAGTAAATGAAGTTGGATGGCATGCTGGAAATAAAACTGGAAACTATGAATCTATCGGAATTGAAATTGCCGTTAATCAAGATGGAAACTATGAAAAAGCGGTAGAAAATGCCCGTAAATTGGCAGCTTATTTAATGAACGACTTAAATATTTCTCTAGATAAGGTCCAAAAACATCAATTTTGGTCAGGGAAAAACTGCCCTGCGTTTATGATTCAACGCGGACAATGGAATGCTTTCTTAAAAGGAACTGAAACATACTATAAGGAAAACCAAAAAGATCCAGTAACTGATGACATTACAGGTGGATGGTATGAACAAGACATTCGTCAATTAGCAGCTAGAGGCATTATGCAAGGAGAAGGGAACGGCAAGTACTTCCCAGAACGTCTTGTAACGCGTGCTGAATTTGCTACACTAATTACTCGTGCTTTACAATTACCAAGTGGAAATGCTAAGTTCACAGACTTAGAACAAGTACACCCATCTTTAAGAGACGGTATTAATCGTGCAGCAAGCGCAGGCATAATCCGCGGACGTGGTGATAATACATTTGATCCAAATACCACAATTACACGTGAAGAAGCTGTTATTATGATCGATCGTTCTCTAAAACACGCTGGTATTTTTGCAAAACAAGTTGAACTACCATTTGTAGACCAAAACTTAATTTACGCTAAACAAGAAGTACAAAGAGTGTATGGATTTGGAATTGTAAAAGGTAATGAATTTAATCAATTCGTACCAAAAGGACCATCACAACGCGCTCACGCAGCTGCATTTATAAACAGAATGCTTAGCGTAATTGAAGCTTAAAATATTTATCATTCCATATAGATATTTACATTTTATCTGTATTAACTTAAAAGGCATCAGAGATTATATATCTCTGATGCCTTTTATACATCTGTTAGCTATTTTTAGCCATGAATCTTAATCGTATTCCTAATAACAGAAGCATAAAACCGATGAATGGAACGTAATTCGTATTGTGTCCTGTAGCTGGAAGTTGTTGATTATTAGAAGAACCTTGTCCTTTTTCTGGTAAATTAGGTTTTTCTACTCCTTCACCTGGCTT
>NZ_JAKUFY010000222.1:0-3391 GCF_022663675.1 Bacillus cereus group sp. BfR-BA-01355 | reverse complement strand
ATTTAGATTATTTAGTACTAGATTTACCACCAGGAACAGGTGATGTTGCGTTAGATGTGCACTCAATGTTGCCATCTTGCAAAGAGATTATTGTAACGACGCCTCATCCAACAGCTGCGTTTGTAGCAGCGCGTGCTGGAGCGATGGCATTACGCACTGAACATAGTATTCTCGGTGTTGTTGAGAACATGGCATATTTTGAAAGTAAGGTAACTGGTGAGAAAGAATATGTATTTGGAAGAGGCGGGGGAGATAAGTTGGCTACCGAACTACAAACAAATGTTCTTGGTCGTATTCCGCTGCAACAACCTGATTGGAATAAAGAAGACTTTGCTCCTTCAGTATATGAAGATACACATACAACCGGCATTATTTATAGTAAAATAGCCGAAGTGGTAATTGATAAAACAGCTGTTACACAAAAATAAAGTGAAACTTTAATCAGTGGAGTTCATCTGTTACTGGCAACAATAAGGGTTTTGTTACTAGTAAACTTTACGCTTAACTAGAGGGCCATTTTGTCTGTTAATAGCAAGATAAAGTAATAACGAGTGGACAATTTATACATTGTCCACTCGTTATTATAGTTATTATTTTCACTGTTCTTCCTTCTTCTCGCCTTGAGAACCACCGTCACCGCCTGCTTCTTTCTTATCAGATCCACCTTTTTCAGCCTTTTGTACACCTTTACTAATGATATCAATCATCTTGGATTGGAAGAGTGGACTTTCAGCAGTTTCTGTTAGTACTTGTTGTAGATATTGACGGTATTCTTTACTCTTCATTGTTTGTAACATCATTTTTTCTACTTCAGGATTTTTCATGATTTCTATAACGCCTGCTTGGTATTCAGGGTCTTTTAATAAGGTTTTCATTAATTGGGTTTGTTCTTTCCCCATACTTTTAGCGAACTTCGATGAGAACTCAGGATCTTTAAAGAGCTTTTCCCAGAATTGTTGCCCTTTATCGGATACCATTGCATCTTCAATCGTTTTCTTTACTACTGTTTCATCTAGTATGAGTGCTTGTTTCATTTTTTCATCAGTTAATACATCTTGAATAGCTTTCTTACCTTGATCTGTTTTTAAAATATCAACAATCATTTTCTTTGTTTGATCGTAATCTAGTTCGGATTTCGTTTCTTTTCCTTGTGCGCATGCTACAAGTGCGATAAGTAGAAAAGAAGAAACGAAAATGAATAGTATCCGTTTCATAAGTTGGAACTCCTTTCAGCACAGTTCTCTCTTTTTAATATAAATATCTTTAAGGAATTTATACATGAACATGGCTAGCTTTTTGAAATTGTCATTGATACAATTTAATTAGAAATATAAGGATAATGGGGGATGTGTTGTGAATAGCCGCAAGTGGGTACGACTATTTTTAACGACGTTGTTTCTTGGTGGGATTAGCACAGTTATTATTGGTTTTGTTTTGGAGTGGGACAGGTACAATGAATTTTTTCAAAATTTCGACGTTAAGGAGATTTTAGCGGTATCTTTCTGGTTGATGGGTGTAGGATTTATTTTTAGCGTTATAAGTCAAATGGGATTCTTTGCATATTTAACAATCCATCGTTTTGGACTAGGGATGTTTCGCTCATCGTCTTTATGGAATGCAGTCCAGCTCTTCTTTATTGCATTCGTATTATTTGATTTTGTGTATTTAAGGTCTGTACTTATTGCAAATGGGGAAGTCTCATTGGGGAATAACATACTTGTTGCTGGAATTTTATTTGTGTTTGGAGCAATTGTTGCTTATGTAAAAAGTAAAGAAACAAATAAAAAAGCATTTGTGCCAGCTCTGTTCTTTATGGTTGTTGTAACAATTCTTGAATGGGTACCGGCGCTTCGGATTAATGATACAGATTGGTTATATTTAATGGTTATACCGCTATTGTTATGTAATGCATATCAATTACTTGTATTACATCGTTTAATCGGAAAAACGAGTAAACCTGCTTAATAGAGAGAGGTTTTATACACCGGCAGTTATATTACTGGAAATGGTGTGATTAAAAAAGCTCTACCACCTTCTTGAAAGGTAGTAGAGCTTTTTATACGTGAAGAGTAGTAGGGACGAAGCTATTTCACATCTTCACTTTTCGTACTTGTGTTGGAAATAAGTTGTGATACGGATATTTGCTCATATCCATCACTTTTTAATTTTTGCAGGAGCAGCGGTAAAGCTCTATTTGTTTGAAGGGCAGAATCGGATGCGTGTAATAAGACAATATCTCCACCTTTCAAATTATTAGAGACGGTGGAAACGATGTGGTTTACACCTGGGTTTTTCCAATCGTTTGAATTATTACTCCAATGCACGACGGTGTATCCAAGTGATTCTGCAATTTTAAGGGTTGCCTTGTTAAATTCGCCACTAGGTGGACGTAACAGTTTGACTTGTTTTACACCAAGTTTTGTAAAAACATCTTGTGCTCGTAAAAGGTCTCGTCTTATTTCATTCGTCTCTAGAGAAGTATAAGATGTGTAATTGTAACCCATACTACCGATTTCGTGTCCATCTTTCATGATGCGCTCTACAATATCGGGGTGTCTTTCGGCCCATGCAGCAGAAAGGAAGAAGGTTGCATTCTTAATTTCTCTTTCTTTAAGAGTATCAAGGATTGGAATTGCTTTTTTGTCTCCCCAACTAATATCAAACGTAAATGCAACTTGCTTTTTAGCGGTATCTCCTTTGTAAATTACTTTAGGGCCTGTAGCAGTTGAAAAAGCAGATTCATGTGAATATGTTTTTAAAAAGAGTAGCCATGCTGTAAATAAGGAAAGTATCACTATTAAGCTAATGTGTTTAAAAGTTCTTTTACTCGTAATAAAAAAGAAAAACATAATATTACGCCCCTTTGTCCAATCCTTTTCAGTTACATATATGCTGGAAATATAAAAAAGAGAACAAAGGATTAATATCGTAAGTAGTGGATATAATGAATGATAGGATTGTAATAAGTGAAAATGAGCGGAACGTTTATTGTTACGTAAGGAATTATTGAGGTGATCATTTGCTTGGGCTGATGTTGACAAAAGAAGAGAGAAAAGAGATGGAATACATATTAAAGAGAGAGTTAGAGGAACTTTTATTTGATTTTGAAGATGAGCGTATTCATGAAGTTGTAAAAAAGGCGATGGAAGAAAGATATAAAATCATTTTTTGTTTGTTTCGGAGAGTTGCTAACGCAGAGGAATGTATTCGTTATGTAAGAAAAAGAACTTTTTATTAAAAAGTATTGACGTTAATAGTTTGTATATGGTAAATTAATAAACGTCGCTGATGCGGAAACGCAGAAAACGACAAAAAAGAAATTGAAAAACTTAGTTGACATCGAAAAACGAAGATGTTAACATAAGGAAGTCGCAAATGAGCGACCAAGTAG
>NZ_JAKUFY010000221.1:0-3421 GCF_022663675.1 Bacillus cereus group sp. BfR-BA-01355 | reverse complement strand
TTACTTTCATCTTTTTCATTGCATTATTTATGTTGTCCGCAGTTATGAATGGTATGAAACTAGTGCGTAATTCACTATTACAACTCGTTCATTCCAATAGTCACACAGAGCGTACGCCTACTAAAGGAAAACTAACGAATATAGTAGCACTTTTATCAATTATTTTATTAGCAGTTGGTTATACTTCGATGATTTATATGAAAGAGTTAAAGGAATCAGGATTTATCATTGCTACAATGACGGTAACATTAGGAACTTACATGCTATTTGCAGCCTTTCTTCCAATGATTATTAATAAAATGAAGGGTAATAAGAAACGTAGTGAAAAAGGAATTAATACGTTTACGTTTGCACAGCTAAGTTTTTCTATTAATAGCTTAACGAAAGTATTAGCAACAGTGGCAATGTTAGTTGCTCTCGGTGCAGGTGCAATCTCCAGTGGTATGGCGTTAAAAAATAATGTCACAAATATGGTGGAGAGTGCAGAATACTATGATGTCGAAATTAAAGATCCCACAGTAGAAGAAAAGAAAATATTAAATAGTATTACATTTAAAGAAAAGAATGAATATCGATACAAAGCAGACGAGCAGTTTATTTATCAATTAAAAGAAGATTTGGAAAAAAATCGTCCGCTAACACGTACTGAAAAAGACAGGAATAGTAGCCAATTTGTTCCTGTATCGAAAGAGCTAATTGCGGGAGCAGTTTTAAGTCATAGCCGAGAAGAAAATAAGAATAATACCAATGTAATTCCAGAAGAGTGGGGAAATGTTTTAAGATCTCTTCAAAAGACATATATGAATCCTATTCAAAAGATACAAATTGTAGATCAAAGGATGTATGACGAAATACAAGGTAAAGAAGAAATTATAATATTGGGGAAAACAGACGATTTTACAACGTATAAAGAAGAATGGAAAAAAATTGATGAATTAGAGATAGCTAAATATAAAGATATGAAAGAAGTACATCTTTTAAGTAAATATATGCTGTATGAAAAATACTACAGTACTTACAGTGGAACACTATTTATGGGATTTTTCTTAGGTATAGCTTTCTTAGCGATGCTGGCAAGCTGTTTAATGTTTAAAATTCTTTCTGGTGCTTCAAAAGATATTATTCGCTATCAAATGCTTCGTAAAATTGGTGTACGTTATGAGCTATTAACGAAATCAATTTATAAAGAATTACTTTTCGTCTTCTTGTTCCCAGCGATAGTAGGTATAATGCACGTATTAGTTGGCATGAACATGTTTTCGTTCATAATCGATAATCCATATTTCCGTATTTGGTTGCCTATAATTATTTTCTTAGTCATTTATGTGATGTATTATTTTATTACAGTTCAATTATATAAAAGAATTGTTCTTCCGAAAAAAGGATAATGAAAAATGGGATCATTAATATAAGATATCGTATCAAAGTATTATAGGTTTCTTCTATGATGGAGTAGTGACAACGAAGTAAGAAAAGTGAAACTTTAATCATTGGGGGGCTTCTTCATATCCCAATGATTGTTAGAGGAAAAGGAGCATCTAGGGTTAGAAAATCTAAATTTATTACAATAATTACTGGCTTAGTTGACTCATTAATAGGATAAAAAGTATACGGTGCACTTTTAGAAAATATTTAAGGGGCACCATATCAAAAAAACCGTACATTATTAAGAACTAAATTGAAAAAGTTATAAAAATTATTCTTGTTTATCTTTAGGTTAGGTAAGTGTACATGGATGTTACACTTACCTAACCTAAAGGGGATAATACCATTAGACGGTCTCTCTTGTAACCTCAAAATATAATAACGAATGCTAATTACTAGGGGATACTATAGCATTTCTAACATATAAAAAAAGAGAGGATATTCGTCTTTATATTGAACGAACAATCCCCTTTTCATAATACTCTAATTAATGTACGTTTAGACACATTTTAGAGACAAATTAACCGATTCCCTGTACGTTAAGGAACCGTTTTTTATTTTTGAAGGATATTTGAAGAAAAATCGAGAACCTAATCCAGGATTGATTTACACAAAAGGGCCAGCCATGGCTGGTTTAATTTCATTTCTTATTCTTTCAGTATCTTGCAAAATATATTATTCTTCAGCTCTAACATTTCCATAAATTTCATTCCAGTTACTTTTTCCTTCTCCCACTTGAAATTAGTTTCTTCTATTAAAATGTACAGCTTTTTTATCTATACCAAGTACATACTTAAAAGAGGAAACAATAATCCTAGCTAATTTTTTCTATATATTGCATATAGGATTAGATATATATTTAATAAAGCAATCCCAGGATTCTACTTACAACTGCAACAGAAGCTTACACATTAGTGAGATGGTCATAAGTATCTCGTGCAGGTTATGGAACTGTAATATCATGTTTACAAACTAGGGCAGTTCAAAATGAAACTATGGATTAATTTCAACCGAAAATAAATTGGGTGAAACTTAAACAACGTTGATTTGATAGGAATCTTAAATTCTAACCAATATAAAGTAGGGATACAATGACTGTTGGAATACAATTATGAAATACAACAAGGTTGGAAAAGTATCTATGTATATGTTCTTTATACCCGTATTTGGTGTGTTATTATCGAGCATGATTTTAGGTGAAGCAATTCATTCATTTGTGCTACTTGGTTTAGCATGTGTAGCCGCGGGAATTATTGTGGTAAATCGGACGCCAGCTAAGCAAAAAATAGAGCAAGAAAAACAAGTGGCATAGAGAGCAGAAAAGCGATTACAATGGAAGAACAGTGCTGTTCTTCTTTTTTAGAAAAAGGATAATAGACTAAGTGTAACGAAAAAAGATACAAAAAGCATTTATTGAGGAGAACATATTATGAATCTACTTTACGTGGTGTTAATTGGGCAAATACTTCTTTTTTTTATTGGTGCAATTTATGCAATAGGGCAGACAAAAAGAACGAAAGTTAATATGCCGTTACCTTTAGCAATCCGTCTTATTCTTAGTTTTTCTTTAACAGGTAGTGCAATTTGGATATGGTTACAAGATCCATCTGTAGAGTATAGTACGTGGGTTGCACTTGGTATGACTTTATCGACTGTGGGAGATTTGTTTATGGCTGGGTTGATTCCAATTGGTCATCGATTAATTGGTGGGATGGTTACTTTCGCCCTTGCTCATTGTTTTTATGTAAAAGCATTTTTGCAAACAGGAATTTCATGGAATGGTTTTTGGATTGGCTTACTTGTATATGGGCTCTTTCTAATTGTAGGATGGTTCTTCTTTATCCGAAATGATAAACAGGATAAATTGTTTACGATAGGAGCTCTAATTTATGGATTGTGGGTTGGGGGAATGGCGTGCTTTGCATTCGCCTTATATTATGAAAATACAGGAATATGGTGGATACCAGCGTTTGGTGGTTTACTGTTTGTGATTTCT
>NZ_JAKUFY010000220.1:0-3479 GCF_022663675.1 Bacillus cereus group sp. BfR-BA-01355 | reverse complement strand
TGCATCTAGTACATTCAACACATGGACCAAGTAATATACCTCACTAGTTGAATCGCGTAAAAGTGGTAAGAATTCAACATTATGGCCTATTGAAGGTTCTAATAATGTTTTTGCTTTTTCACTAACCATTAGGGCACCAATTTCTCCCCAGAAGTGTGGAAAATCAGTGGTCTTTCCTCCTTCTAAGCATTCAATAGGTAACTTTCTCCATGAATCTATTAGTTTTATTGTAGAGTTAAACTTCCCTTCAAAAAACTTTTTATCTTCTTTATAATTTAATAATTGAAAAGACTCATAGTTATCAGAAGAACTTCTTAATTCCCATATCTTCATAGTTTTTCTCCTTTAATATTAGAAATATGTGTGTAAATCATTTTGGATTATTTAATTTTAAACTACCTTCTAATAGACGTATTCTAATATCATGTAACGCTGCGGCAACATCTTCCTGAGTACCACCATATTCTTTGATTTCCTTTAATATCTTGGTTACTTCTTTCATATATTCGGTACTATGATTTCCTACGTGTAACACTTCCGTAGTCACATAGTCATTTACTTTATAAGGTAAAAACACACCATTAGCAGCTGAATTATGATGTATCCCAAACTCTTCAAGTAATTCCTGTGCTTCAATTGCCCTTTTGTCATTCCAAGCAGTAATATGATGTGCTGCATTTGGATATGGTGGCGGCTCAATACCTGCAGCTTTAAGTTCTTCACGCAGTACCTTAGATGCGGTATAAGAATCAGGATATTCGTTTTTTATTTCAACTTTATCCAGGACCTTATCTGCATAATCTTGTATTACTTCTTGTACATCTTTAACTTTACTTCTTCCACCAGTTTTTGAAAACATAAATGTTTCACGAGCTTTGCGTAAAACTTCAAATGTTTTTATTTGATTGCTTCCAAATCCACTTGCACCTGCAAATGCCAACCGATCCGTCAATGGCAATTTATTTGCGAAAGAAGACATTCCTGTAGAGAATTTTGCACCTTTTGCTAATGTAGTGACTTTACTTATCCCCTTATCACCAATAAGTCCAAGTCCAATTTGTGTAAAAGCATAACTTCCCCACTTAGCACGACTTTCAGCGTCTCCATTTATTACATCATTAATAAACGAATCTGATAATGTGTTCCACATAGCAGGTAAGGTTTCATTTAAATGAGTAAAAGCGTACCCCATGTTCTCCCATGTTTCCCATTTACCAAGTGCCACAACACCATCTATTGTATCTTCAACTGCTTGACCCGTCCCTGCTAAAATACCATCTATAATTTTTTCAGAAGTAGATTTTTCAGGAGGTTTCTTGCACACCGCTCCCTCTTCTATTGATCCTTCCTTTAAAAGATTATCAACTTGACGTTTTCTTTCATCAGCAATTTCTTGGATCGAAACGGTCCAATCCATATTTAATCCTTGTGTACTAAACGTACCACTTACAGGACTAAATCCTTTTCCACTTTGGACTTCAGCAAGGCCGGCAGTAATACTAGCCACAAGTTGAAGAGCTGTGTTGTAGTTATTACTAGACGTATAGTTAAATTCATATAGATGCTCTAATTTTTCTTGCAGTTTTTTTCTCATCTCGACTAAAACAATAACCATGGCATCTATTCCAGGCAATACTGTAGTAATACTAATCGCTTCTATACTTGCGACCATTCGATTAATTTCTTGAATTTGCTCTCTTATTTCTTGTTCAATGACATCTGTGGAAGCAACTTGTGATTGAAAATCGCTTGGAAATGCATCATTTTGACGGATTAATTCTTCACATAAATAAATGATACCTTGTGCTAAAGGACGAAAAGTTTGGACAAAAAATATTTTTGCACTACTATATGTTTGCCCTTGTAAAACTGTATCAGTTGCAAAGGTATCAATTGATTGGATTGCTTGCTCCATAGCTTGGATAGTAGTGACACATACAGCATTCATGCTTTGGGTCTGATTTTGTACTTCCCCTAAATACATATTTAAACTCATGCTTTGTCCTCCCTTTTTAATCGCTGTTGCCGATAGGTAAGGTCGGTTTCTAAATCAATAAGATTGCGTCTTTCTTTAAGTAATGTTTCTTTTTGATTTTCCAATTCCAATGTTAATTTCCGCTCAATATGTTGCGACTCTTGAAGCTTATTCATAAAAAAATGAGAAACATCTTTATCACCATGCCATGTTTCTAAAATCCTATTAAATAAACGATTATTTCGATTTCTCAATTCGTGAAAGTCCATTTCTGCTTGTCCCTGGATTTGAATCTCCGTTTGATTTCGATCCTGTTTTTCAAATACTATCCGTAACTCATGATTAAGTTCATTTATTTGCTTTTCTACATCTTGACTCATCTTATTCTCCCTACCCTTCTCCCTTTACCGTAGGTTGCCACATTAGCGAAATGTCTTTTGTAGTTCGTTATCCATTCTTTCAAAATCCTTAGCTACTAAATGAATATTATCAATTGCTTGTTGAAAGGCCCCACAAAATTGTCTAGTCAAATCTAGCATTTGTTGATTCGCTTCTTGCGCCTGAGCATTAACAGATAGTGTAGTACGGCTCGCCTTTGCTATAGAACGATTTGTCGCACCTTGAATTGTATCCGATGCATTTTTCATTTGTGTAGCAATTTGTGTAGCCGTTTGAAAATTACTTTGAAAGTTTCCCATCATTTAAACCCCTTCTAGTTCCAAAATCATCAAGAAAATTATACCATGTAAGAATATTTCAATGTATCAAATATTTCTAGTAAGGAATTGATAGCTCTTAATGATAAGAATGAAGCTTTTCATACCGAATTTCAATTAAGGATCGCTTCAACAGATGTAGTTGAACTAGAACTATTAGAACAAATTGAAGAGATTGACCGAATAAGAACAAATACTGAAGTTACGAAGCAAGTTATGCCACTAGCAGATATGGGTGCAATGGGGAACAAATATTTTTATGGAGTTTGGTTTAGGATGAATTGAAAATAAAGGAGCAGGCCAAATTGGAAAAGTAACTTCCCTTGGAGACTCTGTAAAATTAACAAGATTCTCAGAGCATATCCCCCTATTTCAAGTCCATTATCATTGAAAGACCGATTTGCTTTTGCTGGTATAAGTCCACTTAATAATGAAAGACCTCCAATTAAAGATTTGTTTGTTACTGTATGTAGAGTGAACAGTAAGGGAGTAAACAATACTACAACTAAAAGGTTTGAAGTTACGAAAGTAGAGGGAAAAAACTCCCATGAATCTAGAGGTGCAAGTTTAAAGGAAATTAAATATACCAAAATCTCAACATCCAATCAGTCAAAAAATGGTGCCATTGACAGATAGTAATGGAAAATGAATACTAAATGATAAAAAACAGCTTGTCCAAAACCATAAAGAATTTATTCATTTAATATTAAAAGAGCACCCCTTTTTGGATGCTCTTCGTTATAACTATATATTATTTAATTTTCTTCATTTATTGGTACCATTTTTCC
>NZ_JAKUFY010000219.1:0-3625 GCF_022663675.1 Bacillus cereus group sp. BfR-BA-01355 | reverse complement strand
ATGTATAAAAGTACTATTTAGAAATAAATTAACGCCCCGATGGCAATATATGCTGTGGATCGTACTAATGATAAGACTCCTTTTACCATGGTCACCAGATAGCTCTTATAGCATTTATTCATTACTTTCTTATAATTCTAGTGTGTCGGAAGTTATTCAAAAAAATACATCTTCACCTGAGAATACAGTGAACAACGAGATGAAACATACAGTGGAATTAGAATCAAATTCTGAAACTGTGACAAAAAATCGTGAACCTGAAGTAAACGCGAGTTCGGAACAACAGACTACATTGTCTTTATACAAAATTGCTCTATATGTTTGGCTAGCTGGGGTAATCGTATTAGCAGTCATAACGTTTATTACAAATAGACGTTTATATTCTTACATAAAGAAACAACCGGATATTACGGATGAACAGGTCGCTACAGTGTTTAATCGCTGTAAGCAGTCTATGAAAATGAAGAAGACAGTTTCATTACGTTTAGCAGGAAAGATTGCGAGCCCAACTGTTTTTAGTTTCTTTCGTCCGAAAGTATTACTATCAAAAAAACATATGAAAGTATTAAATGAGCAACAATTACAATATGTCTTTTACCATGAGTTAGCTCATATTAAAAGAAGCGATGTAGCTGTAAATTGGATTATGTACAGTTTAATCCTATTAAATTGGTTCAATCCAATTCTTTGGTACGCCTATTTTTGTATGCGAGAAGATCAAGAATTAGCCTGTGATGCATATGCGCTTACGTTTATAGATAAAGAGGAGCAAATTGCATACGGCCATACAATTATTACCCTTTTAGAACATTATTCCTATCAAGTACCAAGCCTAGCAAGTTTAAGTAGAAATAAACGAACACTAAAAAGGAGAATCGTTATGATTAAAAAGTTCCAAAAGAAATCGTATCGTCTGTCTTTACTTGGGGTTATTGCTATAGCAGCTATAGCAGGCGGTTTTTTATTAAATGCAAGGATAACTGAGGGGGATGAAAGACAGAAAGAAAAGGTTGTAGAAAAAAAGCAATCTAAAGCGGCTTTTGAAGAAGCAATAGAAACAGTATTAGGTACACCGGAGAATGCAAGTAGAGAATGGGGGATGTCAATAAAGTCATATAAAATGAATACAGATTTTTTGTATTTGGCAGAAAAGAATTTTACGAAAGAAGAATTTGAGCAGTATGTTCAATTATTTAAGGAAGCGCAAGAAATTCATAAGAAAGCAATGGTTAAGAAAAATGTGCCTGAGAATTATGATGGAGATACAAAGCAATATAAACCTGAACGCTTGAAGAAAGCTGATCAAGAAAGACTAGCTACTATTGAGAAGACATTAAAACCGCTTGAAGATAAGCTGGAGAAGTCTTTAACATATACTATGGAAGAAGCAAAAGAACATGTACCGTATCAAATTAAGGAGCCAACTTATATACCTGAAGGTTATGAATTAAAGAGAGAATGGGCTGACTCATATTTTGGAAGAGATGTAGAATTAGTTATTAAATCAGAATATACAAAAGGGAAATATGGTTTTACAATTTACCAGTCAAGGATGTATATGGATGGTAATGGTAATAAGGATCCACTACACTATATGATGCCTGGAGAAGAGAATCTAGAAAGTTATAGTTTAGACGGGAAAGGAATGGTCTATAATAAATCTTCTCATGGAGAGGGTAAGTTAAAAGGGCTCAAAATGTTTGTACCAGCACAAGGTAAGAATAGTGAGTATCAAATTGTCATAGTGAATGATATTTTTACAAGAGATACAAAGATATACGAAGAGATAATCGATGATGAGCTAACTAAGAAAGAGATGGAGAAGATTTTACTTTCTATGTCAAAATAATAGGCAGTGTTCTTAAACTTTTGATTTTAAGAACACTGTCTATTTTATTAAATTTCTAGTGGAATCTAGCCAACAATTATTATGAATATATTCTAGCTTTCCATACATGTATACTTTTTGATACACTATGGACAGTATGATATAACTTGACTGGGATTTTTTTATACTGGAAATAATAAAAAAGAGAACTTGTATACAATGTAAGCGTGTGGTAATATCAAAGATGTACTGATTGACTATATTATCCAATTGGTCATTTTTGGAGGTGACGATGTGGCGATAGATCGAAAACGTTCTATTATTGAAGCTGCAACAAAGTCTTTTTCAGCATTCGGTTATAAAGCAACAACGATGGATCAAGTAGCGAAATTAGCGAATGTAGGAAAAGGAACGATTTATACTTTTTTCAAAAATAAAGAAGAGCTATTTGGTGAAATTATTTCTAATTTAATTACAGAAATGAAGCAAGTTGCAGAAAACGCAATTCGTTCAGATGTTTCATTTTTTGAAAATGTACATAGAGCATTATATAGCATATTAGAATTCAGAAAAGAACATCAGCTCATGATTAAGTTAATTCAAGAAGAGCGCGATATGGGAACGAAAGAAGTACAAGAAGTGATGCAACAAGTAGATGTGGAAATCGTTTCTGTCATTCAATCGTATTTAAAGATTGCGATTGAAAAAGGTGAAATTAGCAAATGTGATCCCGAAATTACAGCATTTATTATGCTTCGCTTATACGTATCGCTTATTTTTGATTGGGAAAAAAATCATGAACCGCTAGAAAAAGAAAAAATCGCAGAATTATTTGAACTTTATTTATTAAAAGGATTGTCAAATTAAGATAATCCTTTTATTATTATAAAATATGACCATATGAACAAAGTGGTCATATATTTAATTTAAGGAGGGAAAATAGAAATATTAGTTTCGTATTGAATAAAAGTTGCATAGTATACATTCGGGGATAAGGCATATGTATGAATAAGTATAGCCTTTTTATTTGGGTAAAAATGACCAAATGAACAATTCGGTCATTTGAAAAAAAGGGGGAGAAATGATGAAATGGAATCAGTTGCTTCGTAAAGAGTTTACTGAAATTATAAAAAGCAAAAAAATATTAATTCCAATTATCGCGGTATTATTCGTACCAATTTTATATGCAGGTATGTTTTTATGGGCCTTTTGGGATCCGTATAAACAGTTAGATGATTTACCAGTGGCGGTAGTCAATTTAGATAAAGGTGCAGTATTTGATGGGAAACCAATTGAGGTCGGAAAAGGGCTCGTTGATAACTTAAAAGATAATACAAGTTTTAAATGGGAATTTGTAAGTGAAAAAGAAGCGAAAAAAGGAATGGAAGGTAGAAAGTATTACATGTTAGTACGCATTCCAGATAACTTCTCAAGTAACGCTACAACGTTATTAAAAGATGATCCGAAACCATTAAACTTAGAATACATTCCGAACGAAAGCTTAAACTTCTTATCTTCACAAATTGGCGGAACAGCCATTGAAAAAATTAAAGGTGAAGTATCAAGTACGTTAACGAAAACATATGCAGAGAAAATGTTTGATTCTATTCAAGACGTCTCAAAAGGATTAGCAGATGGGGCGGAAGGAGCAAATAAACTATACGATGGATCAAGTGAGCTGCATGATGGTTCAAGTAAAGTGACGGATGGCCTTCATACACTTCAAGGGAAGTCTGGGGAGATGAAAGATGGAGTTCAGAAATTAGCGGATGGATCTAATAAATTAGTAGATGGCTC
>NZ_JAKUFY010000218.1:0-3643 GCF_022663675.1 Bacillus cereus group sp. BfR-BA-01355 | reverse complement strand
GTGTCAATCATAAAAAAGTATTACGAATCATGAGACAAAATCATATTCTTTCAAAAGTGCGTCGAAAGAAAAAGAAATATATCAATGGTGCGGAACCAATGGTAGCCCCTCTTCGATTGGAGCGCCAATTCGATGCATCCAAACCAAATGAAAAGTGGTTTACGGATGTGACGTATCTCTTATTTGGAGAGCGTACCTTGTATTTATCAACGATCATGGATGCCTTTAATCGTGAAATTATTAGTTGTGTCATCAGCGAATCACAAACACTGACATTAGCGATGAAAACATTGAAACAAGCAATGAGAGGGCGAAAAGTAAAAGATGTCCTTCTTCACTCGGATCAAGGAAGTATTTATACAGCAAAAGAATTTCAAGCGTATGCCAAAGAAAACGGCATGATCACCAGCATGTCCCGGAGAGGAAATTGCCATGATAATGCCGTCATGGAAAGCTTCTTTGGTCATTTAAAAAGTGAAGCTTTCTATTCACAAAAGATAACAAAAGTATCCAACACAACTGTGCGAAAGATTGTGCTAGAATACATTCATTACTACAATTGTGTGCGAATTCAAGAAAAATTAAACCACCTATCCCCTAAAGAATTTAGGGAACAAGTGGTTTAGGTGTTTTGATTGGTGTCCCGTTTTCGGGGTTCACTTCACAATTGCGGAAGGTTTTTCTTATATAATCGCTTTAATTCCTTCTAACACTAATCCAATCATAAATCCGCAAACCGCCCCGTTCACTCGGATCCACTGCAAATCTTTACCGACATTATTTTCAATCATTTCGATTAACGTTTTATCGTCTAACTTATCAAGGTTTTCTTGTACAAGCTTACCAATTTTCGAATGGTTCTTCTCAATAAGATTCACAACTTGTTTTTGTAACCAATCTTCTATTTTTTGAACTGTCTGTTCATCTTCTTTTATTTTATTCATTTGTTTTTGTAAAAATGGAATAACATATTGATTAGCAAATTCTTCATTATTTACAAAAGCAACTGCTCTTTGTTGTACTTGCTCTAGCATCTCTTTTATTTTGTCAGTAGCATTCCAATTCGCAATCCACTTTTCTTTCCAATTTTCTAATTCCTGTAATAAAGCTTCATTTTCTTTTACATTGATAATTTCTTGACGAATCTTCGCTAATATAAGTTGTCTTGTGCTATTATCAGCCTCTTGTAAGCTGTTAATATTACTAATGATAAACTTCTGCAAAATACCGCCAATTTTATCTTCATCTACAATATTCATAAATGATTTCAAAGTAAACTGCAAGAATCCATCTACTTTTATATTTTCCATCGCCTTCATACCTAAGCTACCGAGCTGGTAACGAGCTTCACCTTGCGCTGTCCAATCTTTTACCTTCACTAATATGTAATCAAGTGTCTTTTCATCATATTCTTGCACAACTAATTGATCAACAAGCACTTGTAAAATATTATTTGTATTAATTGTATGTAAATATGTTTTTAATTCTTTTTCAATAATAACAGCTAACTTTTCTGTATCTAGTGTTACAATTGCTTTCTCTGCAATCGTTACAATCCCCTTTTTCACAGCATCAGACTGCATTTCTCTCTCAGCAATTTGCAGTACCATTTGTGCTAACTGCATCTCTTTTACTTTATTCGTAATACTTTCTTTCGTTAGCCATTCATTTTCTAACGTATGAATGAGCCCTTTCGTTACCCGTTTACGGTTTTTAGGTAACAAAGCTGTATGCGGAATTGGTATTCCCATCGGATGACGGAATAAAGCAGTAACCGCAAACCAATCCGCAAGTCCCCCAACCAATCCAGCTTCAAATCCACCTTGTATAATCTCTCCAGCTACCGTTCCTTGAAAAGGGATAGAAGCCGCAAAGCCGACACCCATAACCCCAAGCGAAATACCCGCTATATATTTAGTCTGTAATGACATCGTATACACATCCTCTTATTATGTAAAATAAAGCTTTTTTGTTATATTTATTCAATATTAGTTATCCTTTATATATACTATAAAGAACTATTGTGAAAATAACAAAGATTTTTATGTACATGAAAAAATGAGGCTACAACTAGCCTCATTTTTCTTATATCGTTAATTCCAAACCTTTCCTATAATATTCATTCATTACATCTTTAGGAACCATGCTTCCACCCGTTCCCCACACAATATGAGTACCTTTTTTCACTTTCTCTGTTAACTGTTGCTTTTGTAAATACTCATCTTCTTTACACACTTTCACTGGCCCTATCATACCTGCTAGTGCAGAAGGCTCTAAATAAATATTCTCCGTATCAGCTAGTTCTTTTAACAATCTATATAACTCTTCATCGTTTACTGTATAATTTCCACTTAAAAATGGTTCCATCGTTTTCCCGACAAATCCAGACGGTCTTCCTACCGCAAGTCCATCCGCATCTGTTACATTATCAATTCCGATATCTTGAACGGCAATTTTGTCATGAAGGCCTGTCATTAAGCCGAGTAACATACATGGTGAGTGTGTTGGCTCTGCAAAGAAACAATGAACGTTGTCTTTATACAATAACTTTAAACCGAATGCTACTCCGCCAGGTCCTCCTCCTACTCCGCACGGAAGGTAAACAAATAAAGGGTGATCTTCATCTACTACAACCTCTAACTCTTCTAATTGCTTTTGTAATCGTGATGCTGCTACTGAGTATCCTAAAAATAGATCATGTGAGTTTTCATCGTCTACAAAATAACAGCTAGGATCCGCATCCGCCTGTCGTCTTCCTTCTTCTACTGCTTTGCTATAATCATCTTCATATTCAATAACGTTTACACCTTTACTTCTTAATAAACTTTTCTTCCATTCTTTTGCGTCTGCTGACATATGAACAGTTACATTAAAACCTAGATTCGCACTCATAATTCCTATGCTAAGTCCTAAATTCCCTGTAGAACCTACCGCAATTGAATACTTCGAGAAAAACTCTCTACATGTATCACTATCTAAAATGGAATAATCATCTTCTTCTGTTAACATTCCGTGCTGCAATGCTAGTTGCTCAGCATGTTTCAACACTTCATAAATGCCGCCTCTAGCTTTAATTGATCCTGATATCGGGAGATGACTATCACATTTTAATAATAATTCTCCTAAAATAGGTTGCTTGTAATTTGTCTCTAAAGCTTCTTTCATAGAAGGTATTTTCACTAAAGGTGATTCGATTATGCCGTTAGTCCCTTTCGTTTCAGGAAAAACTTTCGCAATATATGGCGCAAAACGCTTTAATCTCTCTTCCGCATCTTTTACATTCTCTTCATTAAGTGGTGAATCTTTTATTGCCCTTTCATACTTTTCTATGTGTGGGTTTATCCAAAATACTTCTTTTGTTGCAATAAGTTTATTCACTAATGGGTATTCTGCTTGTAATGCCCCTATTTCTTTCATTTTGTTTCCTCCTTATATCCTTGTAGCTCACCATATAATAAATTATAATTAAATTAATTTTAATATAGTTTAACACAAATCGTTCACTTTAGTTAATTTTAATTTAATTTATTTAAATATAATTTAATAACCCTTGAGGAGATTTTCATTATGGAAAATATAGATATTGGTAAAAAAATTGAAAAACAAAGAAAAGAAAAAGGTTTAACTAGTAAAGAACTAGCAA
>NZ_JAKUFY010000217.1:0-3835 GCF_022663675.1 Bacillus cereus group sp. BfR-BA-01355 | reverse complement strand
AATATATCTATCATAACTTAGAATATATCAACGATTTTGCACGAAATATCGATTTACCGACAAAAAGTGACATAATAAAAAGAGGAGGCTATTCGCCCCCTCTTTTTATTGTCTTACGCCTTCTTAACGAACTGTGATTTTAACTTCATAGCTCCGAAACCGTCGATTTTACAATCGATATCGTGATCGCCATCAACTAGACGGATACTCTTTACTTTCGTACCGATCTTCACAACTGAAGAAGTTCCTTTTACTTTTAAATCTTTAATAACAGTAACAGCGTCGCCATCTTGAAGAACGTTTCCGTTCGCATCTTTTACAACTTTTGCACCATCATTATTTTCAGCTTCTGCGTCTTGGCCCCACTCATGAGCACATTCTGGACATACGAAAAGAACGCCATCCTCATACGTATATTCTGAATTACATTTTGGACAATTTGGTAAAGTAGCCATAAATTCATTTCCTCCGTTCATTATTTATACGTAAAAATCAAAATTGATGTTTACATCTCGATAAATAAAATTTGTATAGCATTTCTTTATAGTGCCATAGTCTCACGTTATTGACAACCCTACCTCAAATTCTCATTTTTTATTGTATTTTACAAAATTTCAATTCGTATGCCTTTTTTCCATTTGCTCTTCTACTAATTTTAAAAATCTTCGTTGTGCATTTTTATTTTTTACCAGCAATCGAACTCTCAGCTTACTTTGTAAATATGAGCGAACTTTGTAGTTCGTAATAAATAACTTTCGATACTTCTCGTCTTCATACATCATTCGAAACCACTCATACTGCTGCAAGTAAAGTATGTTAGCATCAATCTTTTTCGTGTGTAAACCCGTACTTAAACTAATAGATCCTATTAGAGCTTCTATTAATGCTGAAATCATTTCTCTCTCCCCTAATAAACAAAAGAAGAATCTTCACAAGATTCTTCTTTTCAAAATGAACGAGTTCCCTCTAGAAACCCCAATTATTTTCTTCAATATAAATTTGATATTCTTCTACTTCTTCTTCACTTAACTTCTTATTATTTTCATATACCTCTTGCCACTCGAAATAATCTTCATCGAAATAAACAGCAAATTTAATTTTCACATTTTTCTTCTCTGTATAATCATAACCAGTAAACTCTACTACGTCATACTCTTTTTCTTTCTTCACAAACTTCCAAGTTGGATTATCAGTCATAATCTCTAAAGTAACCCCTTCATCACTTGAACGAACAACGTTTTTAATATTCGGCTCAGTTGGTAAAAAGGACAGCCCTAACGCAACTAAACCAAACACAATCCCGACTATAATCTGTAAACCAATCATACCAGCTACACTAACGCCGCCCTTTGATTGTAAGAAATACGCCTTCTCATGATCAGACGCATCTTCTCCCTTACGAAAAACACGAACAGCATGCTTATAATATAAACGGTTTCCTTGCCATCCAGTAAATATCATCATTCCTAATTGAAGAGCTAAACTAAATGTTACATAAATCCCATCTGGAATATCTATAAAAGGGGGTATAACTATACTAGGTATAGCCAATAACGCAAATATAATAAATAACTTATACATTTTACGATAAGCTAACCAAAAAGTTGGGAAGAAAAAGGCTACCCAATTCCATGTATTCCCTTGCGCAGGATTTTCTACTTTACCCCACTTAAAATCATAATAAGCTGTATTTTTTTGAACAACTTTATGTAATTCTTGCTGAGAAATTGTTTCTTGTAAAACAGTGTCCTTCACGTACATCATCCTTTTCTTATTTCTATATACATTTATTGTATATGTACAAAATAAAGGAATCTAACAAAAAGTACACATATTTCATAAAAATGAACGGAAATCGAATATATTCCGACAATTATCCGTTTCTTATTTCATTTTACTTTTAAATATATTAAAATAATCATGTATCATACCTTTAATACACTAAGTTAATTATTTTATATATTCACTAAAAAGGATGCATCAAAATCATTTTTATACATCTTTTTTAGTGAATATATACTACTATTTTAAAACAAACATCTCGACTTAAGAAAACTCACAAATTAGCCTTCTACTATTTCAAACATATTTCCACTTACACAACTAATGAATAGTCCATTATTAACTTCCTCAATTGATACAATAAAATCTATTACAACAACATTTTTAGGGAGTTTAATTATATCTTTCACTTCGCCACATTCAGCATCAAGTATGATTAATTCTAAATTTGAAGTAGCAATGTAAATCTCTCCATCTTTATATAACAGAACCTTTGTAACATCATGTAGAGTCGTATTGTTCCAAATCACTTTACCTGTTTGAATATTAATACCGCAAATTCTGCCTTCTCCTAAGGACAATACCATCATCTCTCCAGTAAGAAATGGAGGTAATTCAATTTCAAAAGGCATATTTACTTCATATAATTTTTGACCGCTCTTATGGTCATAACATTGTATTTGTCTACTTACATCTTCATATTCATACTCAGTTCTTGTTAATAGTATTTTTGATTCCATTGATGCAATGTAAGAATACTGTACCTCATCAAAGGCTTTTTCAAAAATTAAGTTACAACCTTCTTTTCCATATTCCCACTTTTGTAATGAATCTATTGCTACACATATAAAATGTTCATTAGTTAAAGTAACTGGTTCATTTGGATTACAATCTTCCATCATTTGTTTCCATAGTGTAGAAGCGTCTAATAATTGAATGGCAATTGCAACGTTACTATATACATCAGCTTCCCCATCTTCATCAAAAGAATTTCCTGCTAACACATAGTAATCTGAGCCAAGATGACACTGCGCCATTTCTCCCCCGACTCGGACATTCTTTTCCCATAATTTCACTCCACTTTCAAGCTCTAATAAAACATTGTAGCCTTCTTGTGTAATAACTAGTAAACGTGGTAACTCTTCTCCCGTAGTTTTTACATCTTGTATAATATGCCCTTCTATTTCTAAATCCCATAGAAGCTCCCCACAACTTGATGAAATAGCGTACAATTTCGCCATACTTTCTCCAAATCGATTCGCATGCCAAATAATTGTGACACCATTCACAGTTATGCAATTACAATCTTCTACTATTGGAATATGGCACTGCCAAATTTCTTCTTTCGTTTCACTATCGAGTTTACGAATTCTGTGGTTATTTCCCTCTACATAAAAGATACTCTTCTTATCATGAGATAGTACCGGAGTAAATATCGGGTCAACCTCTCTCCCTTTTAAATACTTCCATTTTAATTCATACTTGTCACTTGTAGAGTGATAAGTTCGATACATAATTTCATCATTTCCATTTACAAGTTTAGGAACAAATGGATCAATTCCTAACATTCTATGGTAAGCATCTTTGATTCGAAAAGAATCAACTCCACTCATGTAAATCTGCCCTATCTCCTTTTTAAGAAACGAAAAGAGTACTCGTAAAAATTGCTCGCTATCAACACTAGCTAACTTCTTGCCTCTCTGATTAATAATGAGAAACTCCCCATCTTTCTTCTTAAATTCCATCTTTTTTTCATATTCATTTAAGAAAATTGTAGCGTCATCATATTTAAAAACCTCGATACAAGCATCAAACAACTGACAAATCGGGTCTATTATGTCCGTCTTTTCTTGAAATACAATACTCTCATCTATACTAAGTACTATTTCTCCGGCATTTTCTGTCGGCAGTTTATTTAGTTCGATTTGAAACTTTTTCATTATTTCCTCCCTCTATTGCGTGTTATCTAAACTAACTATAATATATGACATAAGATTCTTAAAACTATTATTTGAGGTGACCGAATATGAAGAGTACAATTTGGGCAGAAGAT
>NZ_JAKUFY010000216.1:0-3956 GCF_022663675.1 Bacillus cereus group sp. BfR-BA-01355 | reverse complement strand
TTCATCCTGAGCCAGGATCAAACTCTCCAATAAAGTTAGTTTGTCTAGCATCTAAAAATAAAAATTGACGTTTCACGTTGTTTGTTTCGTTCAGTTTTCAAAGAACTACTTAGTCGCTCATTTGCGACTTCCTTATGTTAACATCTTCATCTTTCAATGTCAACTAAGTTTTTCATTTCATTTGTCGCTTGCGACGTTATTGTCATCGGCGACTTGTTCTATATTACACCTCTAATCTCTAATCGTCAATATGTTTTTATAAAAAATATAAAAAGGCTTATTTCTTTTAAAATAAGCCTTTTTATCACATATCATTCTATTCATTTATTATTTTTCTATAATTGGTAAAGAGACGATAAATTGAATAATACCATCCCTATATTCCGCTCGAATACTACCACCTTGCAACTCAACAATACTTTTCGCAATCGCTAAGCCAAGTCCCGATCCTTCCGTTACTCTACTTCGAGATTGATCCTTCTTATAGAAACGTTCAAACAAATCCACTAACTCTTCTCTCGTAAACTCTTCACTATGATTCGCAATTACAATTTGTATATCCCTACGCTGCCTTTGAAGAGAAACTTTTATCTCTCCATCATCTTTACTGTACTTAATCGCATTCATTAGTAAATTATCAAATACACGAACCATCTTTTCCGAATCAATCGATGCATAAGTACGTTCCTCAGGAAACTTCTTAACAAACGTAAGTCCATGTTCTTCCGCCTGCGGTACTAACTCTTCTATTAATTGCTCAAGCAACTCATTTACACATACTTCTTGTTTTTCTAATACAACTTGTTCATTTGTTAACTTCGTATACTCAAATAAATCTTCTATTAAATTCTTTAACTGCTCCGACTTTACAAAAGCAATTCTTGTATACTCATCATGTTGTTCTTTATTTTCATATTTAGAATCTCGAAGTAATCGTAAGTAACCCATAATAGAAGTAAGTGGTGTACGCAAATCATGAGATACATTTGTGATAAGCTCATTTTTCTGCTTTTCTAATTTACGTTCCTTTTCTATATTATTCATAAGCTCTTCCGCCATATTATTAATATTCTCAGTTAAAGACGCAATCTCATCTTCACCTTTTTTCTCAATGCGGTACGCTAAGTTACCTCTTTCTATTTCCTTTACACCTTGTGCCATTGCTTCAATCTGCTTCATCTTTCTCTTTGTTATATAGAAGAAAGAGAAAATGAATACAAGAACACCCATTAAAAACGGGAATGGTCCTTCTACTTTATAGTACACTACCTCCCCTTGAGGAATCCCACTTACAAACATATATAAGTTCTTACCTTCAATTGTAATAGGCGAGAATGTAATAAACTCTTTTCTTGATCTTTCAATATCATTATTATTTGAATAATTGATAGCAAATGAAGTCGCATTACGAATTGTATTATGCAAATTAATTTGTTCTTCTTGCGCTTGCTTCGTTTTATACAAAACTTTACCATTTTCGTCAGTAACTAATATTTTAAAGGCATCATGCCCTTGCTCTAAATTCTCATTTTCTAGCTCTATCATGTTTTGTACAGCATCTAATTTATTTTCAACAACCATCATTTCCGCTGTACTTTGAGCTTTACGATTAATTTGCTCCATACCATCTCTGTAATTAATCTCGGCATGTTGGCTAGCATCTTCAAAAATAGGTGCTACTATCTTCGTTGATACAAAGAGACCTAATAACGCACAAACAGTAAACGCCGTAATAAGTTGAATCCTTATACTCCGTTTCACGCTCTTTATTATCTTTTCAATTAATTCTCGAATTTTCCGAACGTAAGTAAACGGATTAAATATCTTTTTCAATCTTATATCCCACTCCCCATACCGTTTTTATATATCTAGGTTTCCTTGGATTCTCCTCAATCTTTTCACGCACTTTTCGAATATGCACCATTACAGTATTATCAGACTGGAAAGATCGTTCGTTCCACACCTTTTCATAAATTTGCTCCGCACTAAACACCATACCTGGATTTCTAGTTAGCAATTCTAAAATTGAAAATTCCCTCGGAGTTAGTTTCACTTCTTCTCCCTCTACAATAACTTTATGGGTCGAGATGTTGATTTTCATCTCTCCAATTTCTAACTCGTCCTCATTTTGGACAGCGAAACCATTCATTTTCATATAACGGCGTAACTGAGATTTAATTCGTGCAATTAACTCTAATGGATTAAAGGGCTTCGTTACGTAATCATCTGCTCCTGTTGTTAATCCTAAAATCTTATCCATATCTTGCGTTTTGGCAGAAAGCATAATAATAGGCATCTCTTTCGCTTCCCTTACTTTCATACACATATGAATACCATCCACTTTCGGCATCATAATATCTAATACGACTAGATGTACTTCATTTTCTTCTAGTAAACGTAATCCTTCTTCCCCGTCTCCTGCTTGCAATACTTTATATCCTTCATTCTTTAAATAGATTGTAATTAAATTTCGAATTTCTTTTTCATCATCTACGACAAGTATTGTTTCGTGTGCCACAATATCTCCCCCATCACTTTTTTAATCCCTAACTTTTATTATAGGAAAACTTCTGAAGAAAAACGCTCGGAAATCCTTAAGATTTTCTGAAGACGCAAAAAAGGTCTAGACTCCCCTTAAGTCTAGACCTTTTAAAAAACCCCTTTTATCCCGCATTAACGGGCAGTAAGACTCCCACTTCAAAAACTGCCCAAATCAACGATGTTACGCGGCAGATCAACTGCCCGTAAAAGCCCGATTGGTTCAACTAATAATCAGGGTGGGGTTTCCCCCACTCTGATTAAAGTTTCACTTTATTTACGAACGTAGATGAAATATAGTACAAATAAAACTCCCATAACATACATAATCGGATGAACCTCTTTACGACGACCACTCACAACCATTGTAATTGGATAGAAGATAAATCCAATCGCAATCCCAGTTGCGATACTATACGTAAGTGGCATAGAGATAATTGTAAAGAATGCTGGCACTGCAATCTCGAATTTCTTCCAATCAATTTCCCCTAAGGAAGAAACCATCAAGATTCCTACAATAATTAAAGCTGGTGCCGTTACAGCTGGCGTTACAACACTTAGTAATGGCGAGAAGAATAATGCCAGTAAGAAGAATCCTGCTGTTACAACTGCTGTAAATCCAGAACGTCCTCCTGCTGCTACCCCTGCAGAAGACTCAATGTAAGACGTTGTTGTTGATGTACCCAAGATTGCACCAATTACAGTTGCAATCGCATCTGCAAATAATGCTTTTCCTGCACGTGGTAATTTATTGTTCTTCATTAATCCAGCTTGATTCGCAACCGCTACAAGCGTACCTGCTGTATCAAAGAAATCGATAAAGAAGAACGTTATAATAACAATACCCATTTGAACAGTGAAAATATCTCCAAAGTGCGTTAACGCAGCACCGAACGTTGGTTCTAGGCTCGGTATTGCTCCCACTACAGCTTTCGGAGTATCAATTAATCCTGTTGCTACCCCTAAGATCGCTGTAAGAATCATACCGTAAAATACTGCACCATTAACTTTCTTAATCATAAAGATGATTGTAGTAACAACCCCGAAGATCGCTAGTAACGTTGTGCCCTTTGTTAAGTCCCCCAACCCAACAAGAACAGCATCATTTTTCACAATAATTCCGGCATTTTGGAATCCAAGGAAAGCAATGAATAATCCAATACCTGCCGCTACTGCAAACTTTAACTCTGATGGAATTGCATTAATAATTTTTTCACGAATACCTGAAGCTGTAAGAATAATAAAGATAATACCTGACATTAATGTTCCAGCAATTGCTGTTTGCCAAAAAATACCCATAGTTAACAAACCAATCGCTGCCGCTAATGCCGTAGCAACGAATACTGCACCTGGATCCATCCCTGTACCTGCTGGTAACCCTTTAACATTTCCAAGCGACAGCGTAGCAGGATTGACAA
>NZ_JAKUFY010000215.1:0-3971 GCF_022663675.1 Bacillus cereus group sp. BfR-BA-01355 | reverse complement strand
GCAGAGAGGTCACACCCGTTCCCATACCGAACACGGAAGTTAAGCTCTCTAGCGCCGATGGTAGTTGGGACCTTGTCCCTGTGAGAGTAGGACGTCGCCAAGCAACTAAAAACACAAGTCTTTTGACTTGTGTTTTTTTATTTCCCATGAAATAGGTTAGGTTCTGTTAGTAAAAATGATGAAATATAGTAAGGGATTTTTTGAGCAGAAATATTAAGAAATTGATAAATAAATGGATAATCTTCAGAGCCATAGCTTCCAAGTAAGTCATACCACCAATCTGTTTCATACCTAGAAATCATGCTTAAATTATAGAGCAATAAATAATGAACAAGGAGTTCAGGTAATACTGGCTTAGGATTTCTAGGATCAGTCGTAAGTGGTAAATAATAAGTATTAGTAAGATGTTCATAGTATAAAGGAGTACTGTACATAGGATTCCATGATTGAATGGGCGCCGTAAAAAGTAAATTCGATTCATTAGTTTTCTCAGGTACGTGTCGCATTGATAAATGCTTACAAGATGTTTCAATGTAGCGAGAAAATCTCTCTTTAGTCATATGTAATCGATCTAGTAGGTTGACTGAAAAGGAGAGCTCATTTTTAATTGTTGAATCGATTTTATATAAAGTTGATCCTTTTTGACTATAGCGAAACAAATTTTGTAATTCTGGAATATTTCCCATTAGTTCTAACATGTTAAATTTTTCTGCTTCTAAGTGTTTCATGTGAAACAGTTGTTCTGCAACATGAGTAAACAATCCGTTTTTTTGTATCTTCACCTCATCTTCTAAAAATTGATACCCTTGTTTTTTTCGTTTGCGAGTTGTAACGCCATGAGCTAAAACAGTAGTGGATTCAGGATAGTTAGGATCAATGGTTAGTAGACATGCTTTAAAAAGTTGACTAATTCCATAAAATAACAACATTGGTTGAATAGAAAATGGAGCTTTCTTATATAATTCATAATAATTTTTCCCGTGTTCTAGGTAATAAATAAAGGGATAACAATTTTCAAAACTTTTTTTTTCGGCATCCTGAATAGAGGATTTTTCATAACAACGGGCAAGATAACGTTGTACGTTTTGAGATGAAAAAAAGAAACTTAACTGCTGCCAAGTATAAGATGTTTGATGCATATATTACGCTCCTTTTATTGTCTAAAAATTCTAACATATATATACGTCCTTGACAGTATTTTAACCAATTGATAAGCTACTAATAATAATTTCTGGTATCATAGGGGGAACAATTATGTGGGAATCTAAATTTGTTAAAGAAGGTTTGACTTTTGATGATGTATTACTTGTACCAGCTAGGTCAGATATATTACCAAGAGAAGTAAGTGTTAAAACAGTTTTATCTGAAAGCTTACAGCTAAACATCCCGTTAATTAGTGCAGGAATGGATACAGTAACAGAAGCTGACATGGCTATTGCAATGGCTCGCCAAGGTGGTTTAGGAATTATTCATAAGAATATGTCTATTGAGCAACAAGCAGAGCAAGTTGATAAAGTAAAGCGCTCTGAAAGCGGCGTTATTTCAGATCCTTTCTTCTTAACTCCAGAACATCAAGTATATGATGCAGAACATCTTATGGGAAAATATCGTATCTCAGGTGTACCGGTTGTAAATAATTTAGATGAGCGAAAATTAGTTGGTATTATTACAAACCGTGATATGCGTTTCATCCAAGACTACTCAATCAAAATTTCTGACGTAATGACAAAAGAACAGTTAATTACAGCTCCAGTTGGTACTACACTGGAAGAAGCTGAAAAGATCCTACAAAAGTATAAAATTGAAAAACTCCCTCTTGTTGATAATAACGGTGTATTACAAGGGCTTATTACAATAAAAGATATTGAAAAAGTAATTGAATTTCCAAACTCTGCTAAGGATAAGCAAGGACGCTTATTAGTTGGAGCAGCAGTTGGTGTAACAGCTGATGCTATGCTTCGTATAGATGCATTAGTAAAAGCTAGTGTAGATGCAATTGTACTTGATACAGCCCATGGGCATTCTAAAGGTGTTATTGATAAGGTAAAAGAAGTTCGTGCTAAATATCCATCATTAAATATCATCGCTGGAAATGTTGCTACAGCTGAAGCAACGAAAGCATTAATTGAAGCTGGTGCAAACGTAGTTAAAGTTGGTATTGGACCAGGTTCTATTTGTACAACACGCGTTGTAGCTGGTGTTGGTGTACCACAATTAACAGCAGTTTATGATTGTGCAACCGAAGCTCGTAAACACGGTATTCCAGTTATCGCTGATGGCGGTGTTAAGTACTCTGGTGATATGGTGAAAGCTTTAGCAGCAGGAGCACATGTTGTTATGCTAGGTAGTATGTTTGCTGGTGTTGCCGAAAGTCCTGGAGAAACTGAAATTTACCAAGGTCGTCAATTTAAAGTGTATCGTGGTATGGGTTCTGTCGGTGCGATGGAAAAAGGAAGTAAAGATCGTTACTTCCAAGAAGGAAATAAAAAACTTGTCCCAGAAGGTATCGAAGGACGAGTGCCATATAAAGGACCTTTAGCAGATACAGTTCACCAATTAGTTGGTGGCTTACGTGCGGGTATGGGATATTGCGGGGCACAGGATTTAGAATTCTTACGCGAGAATGCACAATTCATTCGTATGTCAGGTGCTGGCTTACGTGAAAGCCATCCTCATCACGTACAAATTACAAAAGAGGCTCCAAACTACTCATTATAATGTCTTATATACAAATAGACAGAGATTTGATATCTCTGTCTATTTTTTTTTGATTATGTTAGAATAACGGTTATGTGAGTACATAGATATTGGGGGTAACAAAAGTGAAAGGTATGTTTTGCAAAAGATTCATTGCTTTGGTAACAGTGATTACACTAGCTTGTAGCATTTTTATGCCATATAGCAATGCATCAGCTGAAACAGGAGCCGCTTTAAACATTGAAGCAGGTGCGGCAATTTTAGTAGAAGCGAATTCTGGGAAAATTGTATATCAAAAGAATGCAGATGAATTATTATCCATTGCCAGTATGACAAAGATGATGAGTGAATATTTAGTTCATGAAGCAGTGGATAAAGGAAAACTTAAGTGGGACCAGAAAATTAAGGTTTCTGAATATGCATATAAGGTTTCACAAGATGCTTCATTATCAAATGTTGCGTTAGAAAATGGTGGCTCTTATACAGTAAAAGAGTTATATGAGGCAATGGCAATCTTTTCTGCAAATGGTGCAACAATTGCATTAGCAGAAGCAATTGCAGGTAAAGAAGTAGATTTCGTAAAAATGATGAATGATAAATCGAAAGAACTAGGATTGAAAAATTATAAATTTGTCAATTCTACAGGTTTAACGAATAAAGATTTAAAGGGAATGCATCCTGAAGGAACAACAGCGGATGAAGAAAATAAAATGTCTGCAAAGGATGTTGCAACTTTAGCACAACATTTAATTAAAGATTATCCAAAAGTGTTAGATACAGCAAAAATTCCTAAAAAAGAATTCCGTCCAGAAAAAGAGAAGTTTGCAATGTCAAACTGGAACTGGATGTTAAAGGGCTTAGTTAAAGAATATGATGGCGTAGATGGTCTGAAAACAGGCTCAACTCCAGAAGCAGGAGATTGCTTCACTGGTACGGTTGAAAGAAACGGTATGCGTTTTATTTCTGTAGTTATTAAAACAAGTTCTCATACAGCACGTTTTGATGAAACAAAGAAGCTATATGATTATGGATTTGCTAACTTTGAAGTGAAACAAATGTATAAAAAAGGTTCTTCAGTAAAAGGACAAGAAACAGTAAGAGTAGAAAATGCGAAAGATAAAGATGTAGCAGTTCAAACGAAACAAGCTATTTCACTTCCAGTGCCAAAAGGAAGTAAAGATGTTTATAAAACAGAATTAAAAGAATCAAGTAAGGGACAAGAAGCACCTATTAAAAAGGGAGCTGCGCTTGGTCAAATGGTAATTACGCCAAAA
>NZ_JAKUFY010000214.1:0-4009 GCF_022663675.1 Bacillus cereus group sp. BfR-BA-01355 | reverse complement strand
GAGACCCAGAAGAAATCGTTAAAGCGAAAGGTCTTGTTCAAATTTCTGACGAGGGTACACTTCGTAAAGTTGTAACAGAAATTCTTGATAATAATGGGCAATCTATCGAAGACTTTAAAAACGGTAAAGACCGTGCAATTGGGTTCTTAGTTGGTCAAATTATGAAAGCTACAAAAGGACAAGCAAATCCACCGCTTGTTAACAAAATCTTACTTGAAGAGATTAATAAGCGATAATAGTAGTGACTTTTAAAGATTAAGCAGAAAAACACCCGTACATGGGTGTTTTTCTAGGTTAATCAAACGTTTGTTTAAATGAGACAAAATCGTTTAAACAAACGTTTGATTAACTGTCAAAAGTGGAAAAATGTTTGTATAGCAACTATGGTATGATAGTTGCAAAAAGGTGGGAATAATGATAAATCTAAACATAGAGGTTTTTTTCATCTCATGAAATAATAGATAGTTATTATTCGTTATATGTAAATTTTTATGGAAGAATGGATAGAAATAAAGTGAAACTTTAATCAGTGGGAGGTTCATCCAAAGCTGATTATTAGCCCACACCAATCGGGCATTTACTGCCCACAAATAGCGGGATAAATTTTTTGGTCAAATAAAACAAAACCATTGAAATGAATATTTACTTTTGATGGACTACACGAATCGGGTTCTTACTGCCTGTTTGAGCGGGATAAAAGAAGGATAGCAAGATGAGAGGAGGTAGGCATGGGAATACTGAATAGAAGTTCGGTATGTTCTTTTTCGATGCATAAAGAAATTTCCTGTGCTAATAAATGATGAAGCGAGCAAGAATTATTTATAATCCTACTTCTGGGCGTGAGCTATTTAAGAAGAGCTTACCAGAAGTATTACAAAAATTAGAACAAGCTGGCTATGAGACATCTTGTCATGCGACAACGGGTCCTGGAGACGCTACTGTGGCGGCGAGGCAAGCTGCGGATCGTAAGTTTGATGTTGTTATTGCCGCTGGTGGCGACGGTACATTAAATGAAGTAGTAAACGGTTTAGTTGGACATGAATTCCGCCCGAAATTTGGAATTATTCCAGTTGGAACGACAAATGACTTTGCACGTGCGATTGGTGTACCTCGTTCTATTGAAGAGGCAGCAGATATTATTTGCGAAGGAAAAACAGTGCCATTAGACCTCGGTAGAGCGAACGATACATATTTTATTAACATCGCTGGTGGCGGTCGTATTACAGAATTAACATACGAAGTACCGAGTAAGTTAAAGACAGTATTAGGACAACTTGCTTATTACCTAAAAGGTATCGAGATGTTACCATCATTGCATCCGACATATGTTGAAATTGAGTATGATGGAAAGTTACTACAAGAAGAAATTACGATGTTTTTAATTACGAATACTCGTTCAGTAGGTGGATTTGAAAAGGTAGCACCGTATGCATCTATTAACGATGGGTTATTTGACCTATTAGTACTGAAAAAAGGTTCTATCGCTGATTTAATTAAAGCAGCAACACAAGCACAACGTGGTGAACATATTAATAATCCAAAAGTGTTATATACACAAGCGAACCGAATTAAAGTACATTCACCAGATAAACTAATGATTAATTTAGATGGTGAGTATGGTGGAGATGCACCGATGGAATTCGAAAATATATATCATTGTTTAGAACTATTTGTTCCTGAACATCAAGAGGATGCCTTGTAAAGGCATCCTTTTTTACTTTGTTAAAATGAATTGTAAATTGGGAGTTAGTTTGATTTTTATGGTATTTTTACAATTCTTTTATTTTACATCCATATTTTATTGATACACTGGAGGAGATAAGAAACGAGAGGTAGGATGCTATGGAGAAGGTAAAAGCAATACTATTTGATAAAGATGGGACATTAATGGATTTTCATTCAATTTGGATAAAAGTAGCTGAAGAACTTGTAGCTGAATGTATAAGTTTATATCATTTACCAAGTACAATAGGGCAGACCTTATTAGAAGAGATTGGTGTAGAGGGAGCATTTGTTAATCCGAGGAGTGCAATAGCTGCTGGAACAAGCCTTGATGTAGCGAAGGGGCTTTGTAATTATATTGAGTCTGCTAGAGAAGAAGAGATGCATCATTGGGTAAGTGAGAAGTTATTTTCCCTTATGTATGAGCATCGTTCGCATATGAAAATGACAGCAGATTTACCGAAAGTGTTACAGGCATTAAAAGATAAAGGATTTATATTAGGGGTTGTCACGGCGGATGATTTCGCACCAACAGAATTATTTTTAAAACAATATAAGTTGGAGAACTTTTTTGATTATATTATAGCCTCGGATACATTCCTTGCGCAAAAACCAGATAAAAAGATTATAGAAGTGTTTTGTGAGAAATTTAATTTAGAATCATGTGAGGTTGCGGTTGTTGGAGATACGCCAACTGATTTACATTTAGCTAAAAATGGTGGTGATTGCTATGCAATTGGGGTGCTATCTGGTACGGGAGACCGTCCAACATTAGAACCACTTGCTGATTTAGTGTTAGATTCTGTTGGAGAGTTTATTTCTCAATCGGGTGAGTTTTTCTGGGAGAAAGAAAAGTCTAATGTGTAAGGAAAATAAGTCTATAAAGACTCTTAATGAGTCTTTATAGACTTATTTTTTATGCCTGGATACAAAGAATATAGGATAAATGCTAGAAAGGAAAGTTGGCATACATTTTGCAATAAGAAGAGAAAACAATGTAAAGAAAAGGATGGGGTACGCAATGAACACAAAAAAATTTGCTAAAGTAAATGAACAAATTCCAGGACCGAAAGCAGCATCTTTATTGGAACGCCGTCAAAATATAGTACCAAAAGGAGTAAGTAACGGCATCCCAACGTTTGTACAATCTGCAAATGGTGCTCTTGTAACGGATGTTGATGGCAATCAGTACATTGATTTTGCAGGAGCAATCGGGACAATTAACGTAGGACATTGTCATCCAACGGTTAAAGAAGCGCTCCATAAACAAGTCGATCAATACATTCATACTGGATTTAATGTCATGATGTATGAGCCATATATTGAATTAGCGGAAAAGCTTGCGGCATTGGCACCAGGAAGTTTCGATAAGCAAGTCCTATTTTTAAATAGTGGTGCAGAAGCAGTTGAGAACGCGGTGAAAATCGCTCGTAAATATACGAAGAGACCTGGTATTATCGCATTTTCTAAAGGTTTCCACGGGCGTACATTAATGACAATGACGATGACAAGTAAAGTGAAGCCATATAAATTTGGGTTTGGTCCCTTTGCTCCAGAAGTATATAAAGCGCCATTTCCATACGAATACCGTCGCCCAGAGGGATTAACGGAAGAGCAGTATGATGATTTTATTATTGAAGAGTTTAAGAACTTCTTCATATCGGAAGTAGCACCAGAAACAATTGCAGCTGTTGTAATGGAACCTGTTCAAGGGGAAGGTGGATTTATCGTCCCAAGTAAGAAATTTGTTCAAGAAGTACGCCGCATTTGTTCAGAGAACGGCATCTTATTTGTAGCGGATGAAATACAAACAGGCTTTAGTCGTACAGGAAAATATTTTGCAATTGATCACTATGATGTCGTTCCAGATTTAATTACAGTGTCTAAATCATTAGGGGCTGGTGTACCGATAAGTGGTGTCATTGGACGTAAAGAAATTATGAATGAATCTGCACCAGGTGAACTTGGTGGAACGTATGCAGGAAGTCCATTAGGATGTGCGGCTGCATTAGCTGTTCTCGATGTAATAGAAAATGAGAAACTAAATGATAGAGCGATAGAATTAGGAAAAGTCGTAATGAACCGATTCGAAGAGATGAAAAATAAATATCATTGCATCGGTGATGTGCGTGGGTTAGGCGCAATGTGTGCATTTGAGGTCGTTCAAGATCGTAAGACGAAAGCACCTGACAAAACGTTAACGGCTAATCTATGTGCAGAAGCAAATAAGCGTGGGTTACTTTTATTATCAGCAGGAACGTATGGAAATGTTATACGTGTGTTAATG
>NZ_JAKUFY010000213.1:0-4043 GCF_022663675.1 Bacillus cereus group sp. BfR-BA-01355 | reverse complement strand
CTACTCTTTTTTCAAGCTTTGCTTTAGCCTTTTTTACTTTTTCACAAACGTGGTACATAGCAAAAACATTAAACCTTGAAGCTTCACTCGGTGTTGTTTTCGTAGCTCTTAGTGTTCCAAGGCTTATTTTTATGATTATCGGCGGCGCTGTAGCTGATAAATTCCCGAAAAAAAACATTATGTTTTACTCCAATATTATTCGAGCGATTCTTGTTGCAACCATTCTCACATGGTTTATCGTTGGTGATGTAACACTATATACATTTGCTTTATTCGCTTTATTCTTTGGACTTGCCGATGCTTTCTTCTGGTCAGCAGATGGATCTATCTTACCGGAATTGGTAGAAAAAAGCCGGTTAACACAAGCGAATTCACTTACACAAATGACGAACCAAGCATCGGTCATCTTAGGCCCTGTACTTGGCGGAATTCTTATCAAATTCACAAACTACGAGACAATATTTTCTATTACAATTTTATTACTGATTGTCGCGGCCATACTCGTTCAAAAAATACAATTTACGATGCCAGAACTAAAAGATACGGATAAAGGTATGTTCACTTCCATTAAAGAAGGAATCTTATATGTAAAGGAATCACCATTCCTTTCAACTTTCCTTATTTGTAGCGCCTTTTTAAACTTATTTTTGATCGGCCCGATGCAAGTTGGTTTCCCGCTTTTTGTTAAAAACGTGCTGCATGGTGATTCACTCCAGTTTAGTTACTTAGAAGCATCTGTAGGCGGCGGAATGGCAATCGGTGCTGTCATTGTCGGTTTAAGAAATATTAATCGTAGGCGCGGTCTTTTTTGTATTATCATGATGCTATTGTCTGGTGTATTCTTCTTAGCCATCAACTTTAGCACCGTACTTTGGCAAGCACTATTAGCCGGCATGTTTTATGGTATTACAATTGCAATGGCTATCGTTCCGCTTATGGCGATGATTCAATCGACAGTAAAAGAGGAAATGATGGGACGCGTAATGAGCTTACTTATGCTATCATCAATGGGCTTTATCCCGCTCTCTTATGCATTCACATCAATCGCACTTGCACTGGGAATTCCAATCGTAACCGTTATGAAAAGCGGTGCAATTGCTGTTATCGTCTTCGTACTATTTGTAGCGATTCGTGTTCCAGTTGTAAGAAAGTTCGACTAGCTACTTGGAGTCATGTATTATACGCATGGCTCCTTTTTAAATGGATCAAATAACGCTATCCCCTTACTTCTTCTCAGTGCTGCTCCCCATTCTAATCCAACCTCTAAAAATAAATCTCGCACTGTACTATATAAAAGTGCCTTCACATTTTTACGGATTTCCCCGTATTTATAAGCTCTCACGACACTCTTCACTCGCCAAATGAAATTTCCATACACTTCTTCATCAGCTAATATTTGCTCTAGTAAAACACCTTGCTCTAGCAATCCGCTCTTTTTATATGCAAGTTCTACCTTACTCCAAAATATATTAATCTTCTTCGGATTACTCGTCATCGGCAGAAGTGCGTATATAAAAGGCTTCGGTATATCATGACGGCAATACGTCTCATCAAGCTCGTACGTTATTTTTCTTTTCTCTTTTATTTGTGGAATGTTTTTAGAAAGAATTGTTTCCCTCTCGTTTTTTTGTTCCTTTCCGCTACAGCCAGCTGCATAATCCTCACTTTTACAAGCGGACATTTTCATACGGTCATCCATGCGGTCAATTGCAGATATAAGAAAAATATATAAATTCGCACTATACCCGCCGCGCTTATGTCTTTCTTTTGTTGCAACACGCTTTATAATTCCTAGTCCCTCTAACTTTGCAATTGAACGGCGTACTGTACGAATACTCTTTCCAACATTCTTCGCAATCGTCTCCATTAACGGACAGGCGACTCCTACTGTTTTTTGTTTCTCATTCACCGCATACTTTCCTAAAAAATGAATAATGATAGAATCAGTTTTATTCAATTGAAATCGGTAGCACTTCAAAACTTGTTTTTGATATGTATTAAACTCTTCTTTACTTCGAAATTCACTATATGGTTTCATTAAATTATATAAGCTTCCCATTTATATCACCTCATTTATAAGTAAGAGGCAGGAAGAGAATTTGGCGTGGAATTTAATATTTTTTTAATGGAGATGAAAATATGATCGTAATTAGCGCTTGTTTAGGTGGTATCGCTTGTCGATATGACGGAAATGACAATCTCGTTTCAAAAATAGAGGAGCTTCTGCAAAAAGAAGATACCGTCCTCATTTGTCCTGAAGTATTAGGGGGACTACCAACGCCTCGTCCTTCCGCTGAAATTATTGGCGGGAATGGCGACGACGTTTTGGACGGAAAAGCGAAAGTGATGACAAAAGATGGTGAAGATGTCACAGAAGCTTTCGTAAATGGCGCTTATAAAGCATTAGAACAAATTAAAAATTTACAACCAGAATATATTATTTTAAAGGAACGTAGTCCATCTTGTGGTAGTTCTACGATTTATACTGGAGAATTTAACGGTAATAAGCAAACTGGTTACGGGGTAACTACTGCTTTATTTAAAAGATACGGATTTAAAGTCTTTTCAGAAGAAGAATTTGAAAGCAAAAAAAGGAATTGACCTGTTCGTCAATTCCTTTTCTATCTGTCTTATTTCACGCCTAATTTTTCTTTCACTTTCGCTGGAAGCTCGTCTTTCTTCACTTCTTCCCAAGCTGTTACACCTTTTTTATCTGAGTTGTATACGCGTAGGAATGCTTCTTTACGAAGGTTTTTTTGTGCTGTGAATTCCAATTCTTTTTCTTCTCCACCTTTATCGAATCCTTTTAATTTATACTCGAAATATTTATGTGGCTCTCCGTTATCAAACTTCTCATTTTTTTCAATTCCATCAGCTTTAATTTGAAGATAATACTCATCTTTTCCTAAACGATTAATATCACAACCAACTAACAGACTTGCAAATACAACTAAAATACTAAATAGTGCAATGTATCTTTTCATTTCCTTCACCTCATATGTTTTTCTTATATTCTTATCTTAAAGCGCAGAGCTTAAAGAAGAAATTCAAAAACATGACATGAACATTACACTTTTGTAAGATAATAATTATTTCTTCACTTTAGAAATCTTCATTCCATCACCAATTGGAACGAGTACAGATTCTAAATGCAAGTCGTTTTCTATTATTTCATTAAACTTCTTCATAACTTCTGTATAACGTTTTTGTTTCGCACACTCATCACCTACACTACCGCCAATAACGTCTTTCACGCCAATTTCGCCACTTATCACGTAATTTCCTTATACCGTTTATTACGCCTTCTATTATGCCCTCAATTATAATCTCTATTACAAGATATCTCACTAAACTAATAATAGGTTTAATTACGTATCTCCCTATGAATTCAAGAATATCCTCCATCATATTTTCCTCCTTCTTTCAAAAGGAAGCTGCTACTACGCGTCCTCTTACGTTCAGTTACAACCGCTGTCCTACTGCGATATATACCAACAAGAATAATACGACAACAACATCCACAATAACGCTATTGAATTTGGAAGAAACTTCGGTAAATACTGATACTATAGTTAACATGGCTAATAAAAACACTTTCCATCTATATTCGGGTATGCTCCCAAAAACTTTATAAAATCAACGAAAACTTTACTACAACTCTTCCCGTAACTAATTTATTATCGTGGTAAACCGTCTTCCACTACATCCGTAACAGTTCCATTCGGTTCAAAGATTACACGTAATGATCCTTCTCCACCATAACCAGTATAGTCATATACTGAATAAGATTTATATTTCTCAATCACATGTGGCTGTCCAATTGCAGCTTTTACCTGATTCGCAGGCATACCTTTTTTGATTTTCAAATAGTGATTGTAACTTACTGCTGCCGAATTGTTATTTACATCTTTATACCACGGTACACGATCGTTTTTTTCTTCATATTCCTTTACAGGCTCTTCAATACGTTTCGTAGATACCCGATTCTCTTTACCTTTCTCTGTATCTTTCTCTGTATCTTTCTCTGTATCTTTCTCTGTATC
>NZ_JAKUFY010000212.1:0-4065 GCF_022663675.1 Bacillus cereus group sp. BfR-BA-01355 | reverse complement strand
TATAGATATCAATGGAATTTAAAAAAGATGACTCCTGTTGGATACAGAAATCATCTTCTTGATGTTGCCTAACTTTTTTCAAAATGTCCTTTACAAAGGGTACAGATTAAAATTTATAGGCTCCTTTTTTGTATTGGAATTTATCTCGCTATTTGCCGGGCAGTAAGACTCCCACCTCAAAATTCAGCGAGAGCAAAGAAGTTAGGTGGGGATCGGGCAGCCCGTAAAAGCCCGATTAGTTTAACTAATAATCAGTGAGGGATGAATAAAACCCCCACTGATTAAAGTTTTACTTTATGAGAAGTCATTTTTCGTTAGTATGTAATATTAAGCTTGAACAATTAATAAGGATGAATTGTTGATGTTTTTTAGTACTGATGAAGGGGTGGAGAAATGAAGGGAAGAAAGCATTTTATTGTTTGTATGGTTTTATTGTTCTTCACATTTAGTTTTATTGGTGTTCAGAAAATAATAGCAGAAGAAGTTGAATTTTCAGGGACAACAGCTCCATTGAATGTAAATGTTAGAGAGGCGAAAAGTTTGAATGCAAATATTGTAGATGTGATTCCCGGAAATACAAAAGTATCTTTTAAAGGATGGGAGTATGGTGAAGCGGTTAAAGATTACTGGACAGGAAATTTAGATAATCGTTGGTTTTACTATTTTAAAGATGGAAAAAAAGTATATGTAACGTCAGCGTATATTAATGGAAATCCTCCAAGTACACCAATAGACCGTAAATTATCTGTACCTAACATATTACAAGAAAGATCAAATTGGTGTTGGGCAGGCACTTCGGTTTCAGTTTTAAATTATTTTGGGAAAACTCCTTCACAAGATCAGTACGTTAGGTATGTTAAGGGTGGATCATATAATAATCCTGCAACTTCACGTGAAATACAATATGGATTATCGGGATATGGTGTTAGTTCAGCTATAAGTTCTGGAGCAAAATCGTATGATTGGTTCAAAAGTCAAATTAATAGTAATCAGCCGATGATTGTACTCATTATGTGGCAAAATGGAGCTAACATCGGACACTTTCTAGTACTTGATGGATTTTATAAAGGGACAAATGGAACAGATTATATAACATACATGGACCCTTGGTATGGTGATCATTATAATCATAATTTCAGTACGTTCCATAATAATAATAATTTTTGGTGGAGTGAAACTGTTTATAATATCCATGCAAACTAATAATATTAAAAGCGGGGGTTCATAAATGGGAAAACTACTTAAGCTTGTGATACCGTGCATGTGCTTAATGACCGTTATTATTTTCGCTAGTAAAATTAGTTATGCATCAAAAAATAAAAGTGAATCAGTACAATCGATCGCATTAAAAGATTATCAATATAGTAAGGGAAGTTCTTCTGAAAATTTAAGTTTTGAAAAAATAACAACATCTCCATTTTCGTTACCAATCTATGAAACAATTCCAGCACAGCAAATTTTAAATAGCTCTGAATTTAAGAATTTACTATTACCAACAAATGAAAAGCTGTGGTTTATTATGAAGGATGAGCAGCCAGAAGGACTAATTGTTGCGAATGATACTGAACCGATTCGAACGGGCGGAGAAAATAGAAGTAAAGATTTATATGGATTATATAAAGCAATAAAAAATAATACAAATGAAACAAAAGATATTAGTTATTTCGAATTTGAAGGGCAAGGAATATTGGTAGTAAATCAAAATAATGATCAAGAAATATACCTTAGCAAAGGTGCCGCTGCCATATTAAAACTTCCTGCTGGTCAAAAAGTATTGAGCAGTGAAGTAATACAGAAAATGAAAGAGAGAATTGTAACTAGTTTTGAAAAGTAGGAAGGGCTAATTCTTTTTTGTGTTTATACAAGGTTGAACAGATAACAGGATTAATGGTAGCATTAGGGCTGTTTAAAAGCTAATATTGAATATAAAAAGGTTAGAGAAGTTAATTCTCTAACCTTTTTATATTCTGCTATCTACTGTACAACCTTTTTGCATAGCTGAATTTCCTTATTAGAAAATAAGGGTGCATCTATAAAACCATAATGATAAACTAAAATACCTAATTCCACTCTAGAATTAATATGCCATTTTTCTTTAATATGATTAATTATCGTTGAAATTCTTCTAGGGGTAACATATATTTTTCTGGAAATTTCTGCATCTGTATATCCTTTTGCTACATAAATAGCCACTTCTAATTCTCTTTCGGTTAATATTCTTTTCATAAAATAAGCCCCTTCGAAATTGTTTATATAAAATCAAAAGAAACTATTAAAAGAAATAAAGGTCAAAAATCATATTTATTTCTTTTAATTTCGCTATTTGCGGGCAATAAGATTCTCACCTCAAAATTTAGCTGTGACAAAGAAATCGAACTACCTGTAAACGCCTGCTTGGAGTGGACTAATAATCAGTGGTGATGAATAAAACTCCCATTGGTTATTAGTGAACTTTATTGTAATAATTTCTCATATTGTGATACAAGTTTGTGAAAAACTATAAATCCATATAAATAGTAATTGTAACTATACTAATTTTACATTACATTAAAAGTTGGAAAATATTCTTATACTCATAAAGTGTTACATTTGAGGGAGGAAAGATGGAATTCTACAATCTTGGTATTATTATTAAAGAACTTAGAAAGAAAAAAATATGTCACAATCTGAATTATGTCATGGAATATGTTCACAAAGCCAAATTAGTAAGATAGAAAAAGGGATTATTTATCCATCTAGCATATTGTTGTATCAACTATCTGAAAGACTTGGTATTGATCCAAATTATATATTTGCACTGACCAAAAATAAAAAAATAAAATATATTGAAAATGTAAAATGTGTAATGAGAGATTGTGTGAAACAAAAAGAATATAATGAGCTTTACGAAATAGTGAAAAAAGAGAAAAACGAAAATAATTTCCAATCAAAAGAAGATAAACAATTTCTATTATGGCATGAAGCGATTGCTATATATTATGTAAATGGAGCAACAATTAATGCTTTTGACATTTTAAATAGAGCACTAAAACAAACTTTAAGTAGTAGTAACTTTTTATCAGAAAAAGAAATAAGCATAATGAATTCAATTGCTATAATACATGCAGAAAATGAAGAGTATGAGAAAAGCATAAATATATTAAAACAAAGTTTAATTAATTTTAATAAGATAGAATTTCCTAGAGAAAAAGAAATCAAATTAAGACTCATTCATACGTTAACAAAATGTCTACACCTTGCAAATCAATATGAAGAAGCGATTAAGTATAGTGAAATAGGTATAAAATTAGCCATAAATATGAATACTTTATACTTATTAGGTGAATTGTTTTTTGAAAAAGGTGCAATTTTATTGAAAGTTCAGCACTCTAATGAAGTTGGTTTAACATACATAAAAAAGGCATTATTTATATTTGAACTAACAGAAAGAAAACAATATATAAAAATGATCAAGGATAAATATATTAAAAATGAAGAATAAACAAGAAACAATCCTAACATAAGCTATTTTTAATTGGTATTTATTCCTAAAAAAAGTACTGTAATACGAACTATTCCTTATTGTTGTTTATTGCTAAAATAAGTACCGTAATATTAGATAAAAATAAAGGGTGGCATTTTATGAAATCAAGAGGGATTACTCGTAAAGCAGATAGCATGGGGCGTATTGTTATTCCAATGGAAATAAGACGGAGTTTAGGAATTGTAGAAAAAGATTCTCTTGAAATGTTTATAGAAGAGGATCAGATTATTTTACGAAAATATCAATCTCCAAGAGCTTGTGCACTTACAGGTGATATTTCAGACAGCAATATTTCGTTAGCGAATGGGAAGATTATTGTAAGTCCAGAGGGGACGGAACTATTAATAAAGAAGTTACAGCAATATCTTTTAAAATAAAAGGTAAGTAAGGATTTTAAAATAGAATATTCTTGTAAAGAAAGTCCTCTATCATTGAAGTGACCCCTGTCAAGTAGACAGTATTCAAAAAACACAACTAAGCAACCTGAGTTCTATATTTATATGGACTCAGGTTATTTAGTTTCTTTTGGAACCTTTGGTGAT
>NZ_JAKUFY010000211.1:0-4091 GCF_022663675.1 Bacillus cereus group sp. BfR-BA-01355 | reverse complement strand
CACCAAAGGTTCCAAAAGAAACTAAATAACCTGAGTCCATATAAATATAGAACTCAGGTTGCTTAGTTGTGTTTTTTGAATACTGTCTACTTGACAGGGGTCACTTCAACAAGAGTGTCTTATTTCATTATTGTTGATATAGCCTGCTTATAAATAAGCTGTTGTTTTCCATCCACTAATATTAAAACTGTAAATTTATCTACTCCAACAACTTCTCCTACTATTCTAACGCCACTCTTTAAGAAAATTGTAACTGTACCTTTTTCTTCTTTTATTTGTTTATACAATTCTTCCTGTAAATGTTCCAATTACTGTCCTCTCCTTCTCGTGAAACATCTTAATATAAAAAACTATAAATTTTTTATTTATGCACTTTGTCTTTTCCATTCATAAACTTATTAATTAGTATATCTAAATCTCGGCTAAATAACAAAACTTTATCATGATCCAATCCGTGTCTCGCAACAAGTTGAATTAACTCTTTCTTTTTGTTTTCTATTTTATTTTGTAATTGTCCCATCTCCATCTCTATACTAAAACTCCCTTTTCCCATAATATTACTTGTAAAATTATAGTACATATTCTCTCATAAAAAAATAAAAAAATGGTTTTTTTTACAATTTTTTATTTTTTTATGCCTAAATTACGAATCACGTAAAGGTTCATTTACAAATCACTAACATACAATCCTAATGAATCTACAGGCATTTGTCTAATTATAAATGAGACTGGCTCGTTTTCTATACAAAAAACATACTGTATATAGTAGTCCATGAACCATATAGATTAACTTACTAAAAAGGAGGAAAACATATGAGTTATGGTGGAAGTTGCGCTGGTTTCGGCGGTGGATTTGCTTTGCTTATCGTACTATTCATCCTTCTAATCATCATCGGATGTAGCTGTTGGGGTGGCGGCGGATACGGATATTAATATATCCTATCCTTGACAAATGAACTAAAAACTATAGAAAAACAGCTCATATTTGAGCTGTTTTTTTCATACTTTCGTATGAATTTATATCCCTCTTATTTGCGATTTCAACTAACAAAATATCGTTTAATATGGAATAAGAAACATTTTTCACTGATATAAAAGATCGTTATACATACATATTACAAACAAAAATTATTTTAACATTAATTCTTGTCGGCATTTCATGGGGCATTATTGGAGGCGCTTATCAGCTACTCCTAACGATCTATGCCGAGAGAATTTTCCACACTAACATTGGAATTTTATATACAGTTCAAGGCATTGGGCTTATGATTGGAAGCCTCCTCGTTAATCTTTATATGTCTCATAATAAAGAAAAAATGAAAAAAGTATTCGGTTGAGCCTAATTATTACAAGGAATTTTCTTTCTCGGATTCATTCTATCCGATCAACTCATTATCGGTATCGTTACTTTATTCTGTATGCGCATAGCAGGAGGAATCCTCGTTCCACTTGATACGACATTACTTCAAACTTACACACACGAAAATATGATGGGTAAAGTTTTTTCATTCCATTATTCCGTTTACGGATCTCTTATTCAGTTATCTATGTTTTTTACAGGAGGGCTGTTAGAAATTCTTTCTCCTCAAATAATTGGCAGTTTATTAGCTACATGCTGTATTTTTGTAAATTTTATATGGCTTTTCTTGTTTATCGCGGGGATCTCAGTGAATAATCTAATGATAATCAATAGATTTTAATCCCATTCATTATTTGTTTCCCAATAATAAAATTGCTTAAAAATGTCAGTCTAATTTTTTAGTTAATGATCCTTATATGGCAACACTATTTGAGAAAAAACTAGATATTTATGTTAAAATATAAATAAGTTTGTGAAAGTTTGCACTTAAATAAGAGACTTCAACTAGTTAAACTTGATTAAAGAGGAGGGCTGTTTTGGGTATCACATTCATTTTCATATGTATTATATTAGTGGCTTCTATTCTGCAAGCAAGTACAGGTTTTGGCTTTTCCATAATGGCAACCCCTTTCTTACTTATGTTATTTTTACCACAAGAAGCTATACAAATAAACATTATTTTATCTTTAATTATCTCCATTTCACTCATTTGGAAAATAAGAATGGACGTTGATTTTGTTCTACTGAAAAGGTTTATTTTGGGAAGTATAGTTGGTGTACCTTTTGGTATTTTAATCTTCATTTCCGTTAACATAAACACTTTTAAATTAGCAGTTAGCATCCTACTCTTACTATTAACATTGTTGCTAATATGCAAAGTTAAGGTTAGATCAACACAATCTAGAGATTTCATAGTTGGTGGATTATCTGGTCTTTTAACGACAAGTATCGGTATGCCAGGTCCTCCCCTGTTACTTTATTTTACAGGAACTGATACTGAAAAAGAGAAGTTAAGAGCAACTACATTAGCTTTTTATCTGTTTATATATTTCATTAGTCTAGTAACTCAAATACTCTTTACTGGCACAAACAAAACCATTTGGGAATCAAGTTTTTATGCCATTCCAATTTTATTTTTAGGTTTGTTTATAGGTCAAATTATTTTCAAATGGCTTAATCAACGGATTTTTAAAATATTTACGTATATCCTTTTAAGTTGTACGGGTATGTATCTTCTTATTGAAAGTTTGCATTTATTATAGAAGTTGCTTTAGGTTATGCATTAAGAATTAGGTTTCGAATGAAATATCATGATATATTTTTAAACGTGATAACGATAAAAAGCGGCTATTATGCCGCTTTTTACATTATCAAATTGGTCGATATTAAACCAAATGACAGTAAATACATCGTTATAACAATCATCCACATATTGTTTTTCAATAGGGGTACTTAATGATTTATGAATAATGTACAAAATTAATTTTCCATATTGATCAATCACTTCTTTCAAAGCATCTTGATCATGTTTTTTCATAGCTATAATTAAATCCTCTTCAGAATTGAAAATCATAAGCATCTTCCTTCCTCAGTTCCCCTTTAGCAGCTGCTTTTACTTACTATTGGCATTTCATTCTCTTTTTCTATCACTTTTGTAAAAAATTATTAATTTTTATTTCTATGTATATGATAACAAACAAAATACCTAAGTTCAGAAAGAATAAAGAACTTTCTGGCCTTAGGTATTTCTCCTTCCAAAAAAGGCAAACCCACATCACAGGTTTGCCTCTTTACTCACTTCTTATTTAAACCTTTTTCACTTAAAAACTCTTTCATATGCATTCTTTTTTCTTTGGACATAAATGAACTCATTGATTCCGCCCACGTTACGTTTTTTTGATTTGATGATCTTTCTTTGTAATACGCGCTCATCGTTTCATCATATTCATTTAGTAATTCATCATATTTCTGTTCATTATATCCATTTTCATGAAGAACTGCTGCTACTGGTAAACGTGGTTTAACTCCATGTTCTTCATCTGGTACACCGACTGTCATTCCGAATACAGGATATACTTTATCCGGTAAATGAAGCAATTCGCTCACTTCTCTCGGATTATTACGAATACCACCAATATAACAAATACCGTAGCCTAATGACTCTGCCGCTAGTGCTAAGTTTTGCGCAAAAAGTGATGCATCTACCGTCGCAACGATAAAGTCTTCTACTCCCTCATGCTTTATCTCTGTACCATGTTTTTCACATGCAATTTCAAGTCGTTTTAAATCTGCACAACAAATAAAAAATGCTGCACAGTCTTTCACATGGCGATTTCCGGATAGCTCTGCTAGTTTAGCTTTTAATTCCTGATCTGTTACATATATAACAGAATACGCCTGTACAAAATGTGATGAAGCTGCATGTTGTGCAGCGTGCACCATCTTTTCTACTACATCTTTCGGAATTGATTCTTCTTTATATTTACGAACTGAAACATGTTGCTCCATCTTATGTATCATCTCATTCATGAAAATCACTCCTTTTTTCTCTTCATAATGAAAAATTAACATATCTTTTTCAATATTCACAACTTATAAGCACAAAAAGAGCAATTCTTTTTGAACTGCACCCCAATTGTTAGACACAGTCTAACAATTGGAGGTGCAGTTTTTCTATGGCTAAATTTACAGCTGATGAAAAAATACAAATCGTTCTACGTTATTTGAACGG
>NZ_JAKUFY010000210.1:0-4179 GCF_022663675.1 Bacillus cereus group sp. BfR-BA-01355 | reverse complement strand
TTTCCTCCCTCTATTGCGTGTTATCTAAACTAACTATAATATATGACATAAGATTCTTAAAACTATTATTTGAGGTGACCGAATATGAAGAGTACAATTTGGGCAGAAGATCACGTTAATGTATCTGGTTTATATGGTATTTCTTTTGATGAAAATGAATCTAGTATTTTAGAGAGTCGCTATTTAATTCGAGAATGGGAAATGCCTGAGAATATCGTACTTTTATCTGGTGATGGACATACATGGATTGCATTAGACTATCGAAATGTAGCTGAAAATCCTCCAGTTATATTTATCGATAATGAGTTTGAGGAAATTATTGAATTAGCACCTAACTTTGAAAGTTTCTTACAAAACTTAACTACGTATGAATATGACGAGGAATAAGTCTCGCTCTAAAAAGGATCAAGATTTCATTACAAATTTACACGCCACTTTAAAACCACTCGGCTTTAAGAAAAAAAGACATACATTTTTCAAAGCTGAAAACGGATTTTATAAGCTCATTAACATACAAAAAAGCCAGTTTGGAGATGACTTCTATATAAATATAGGAGTCCACCCTATCGGTCTCCCACAGCTTATTACGGACCAATTACAATTAAAAGAAAACATTTCAATATTCGATTGCATTCTACAAACGAGAATAGAGCCTATGCATATCAAACAGAACCAGTTATTGCATAATGTTTCACATGAAACTATCGCTATTCCGAATTACCTTTCTACTATTTTCGACTGGTTTCAAACGTGAGCGTCTTATGAAAATCTAGTGGAAATGAATATACATTCCATTACTCCGGTACTAGCTGTCGTTTCAATATTACGAGAAAAAGCGTTTCTGCTTCTTACTTGTTTTTCTTTCTCCAAATTAAAACAGTACGAACAAGCTAATCGCTATTTACAGCAATATTTACATTGCTCCGTGCATCTGAATACCGAGGAAAAAGAGCTCGTATTCTTTCATGAAATTGATATGTATATAAAAAAACTAGTAGAAAGTGCAATATGATTTCACATTTTGCTTTATCACAATTTTATATCCTATCCTACAACTCCCAAGTAATATTCATTTCTTCAAATGACTCCTTACTAACTTCCAATCCTTCGCTATCTTCCGTTCCAATCATTGCTATTTCTTCTTTAGACAACTTAATTTCCTCATTTGGACTTTGGATTTTTTTCTTATACACGAGTTGTAAAAGCTCTATTTGTTCCTCTGTCAGTTCATACTCTTCTTCCAGTCTTTCTATTGCTGATTCTGTATCAAGTAATGGAATTTCTAATAAGAATCCGCCGTGCTCTTCCATCTCTTCAAATGAATCAATTGAATACGCACCGCTATCCTCAATCCAAAATGCAGTTGTAATAAAAGGAACTGTTTCGCCTTCTACTTCTTCTAATACGTATTGAAGTGCTTCTTCTTTCGCAATATCTATTACTTCCGAAGGTGCCCCTTCAAAATAATCTTTCGCATCAATCCACTCATCAATTCTCTCGCTATTCACATCTTGAAGACATACGATCGTGTAATTCGGATGAAACGTAATTGTCCCTTGTCCGCCTTGAGTATTTTGCATACTATAGTTAAATCCATCCCATGAACTTTCATGTGAGAAATCTGGACAATGCGCTACATTAATTGCATGGGCAATCGAATTTAAAACGCAGCCTTTCCATAGTTGTTCTTTATCTATATGTAATTTATATTTACTCATTATCTTCCCCCATGCACATATTTTTTTCTATTATCTTTCCTCTACACAATACTTGTAAATACTTTTCTATCTACTACAAAATACAAAAGGCGTCTTTTTATAGTTGAAAATTCAATAATAAATAAAACGAATTATTTAATAAATGAATCCCAATTGGAACGAGTAAATTCTTCGTTTTCTTATATGTGTATGCTAAACATATACCCATACCAAAAATATATAAAAGACTACCCACTGTAAGGGGATGGCCTAAAGTAAATATACAAGCACTTATAGCGATACTAGTAAGTGTAGAAAAACGCTGAGATAATTTCTTAAAAAGTATCCCTCGAAATAAAAGCTCTTCCCAAATCGGTGCAAAAACGGTGAGTACAACTACGTATAAAATGATTTCACTTTTAGTAGGCTCTATTACTATATTAGATTCGTCCACCCCAAGCCCATGTGGTAGAACTAAATTTAATATTGCAAGATATATAAGCATTACAATCGTTGTCATTATTATTGTTACATAGTATTTAAAATTATTGAATTGTAATGATTTTATTAAATGTAAACAGTAATTTCTTGCCGGTGTATACATTACAATAATCATACAAAACGTGAAAGGTGGAATAAGATAATCTACATACCATGGGTATAAGGAAGAATCATATAAAAGGTTCAAAAAACCAATTCCATGCATGACCCCAAAAATAATTAATAGAATGCTAATTACTTGGCGCATACTCATTTGTTCATTCTTTTCTTCATATGTAGCTAATTCTATATTCATCCTATCCCCTCCAGTATAATTAAACTTTTTAAACCATTATATACCAAATTCAACATAAAAAAAGACAATACACCCCTCTGTATTGTCCATTTTCGTCCCTACCATTTCTCTCTACACGTCTCAATTAAATGCAGTAAGTACCTCTTCGTCATATCTGCCCTTCTCCACCTTGAGAGCATTCGCTTTTCTTTTGGATTGTGCCGTATTCGCTCTACTTCTTTTAATAAAAGCTCCCATTCTTCCGCTGAACTTTCTAACAAGTATTGCAATCCTCTATCTTTTGAAACGATTGTTTTATAATCTAGTGTATATAAAATACGTCCCATCGTAACGACAGCTGATTCTACCCACTCTTCTACAAAGAATAAATATGGTTGTTTCGCCTTTTCACTCCAGTACTGTTCTACGTTATATTTCATCGTATTTACTACATCATTCCATTGTATTTGCAACGGAAGATCTTCTGCTTCTTTTCCGGTAACTGTAATGCCTTGATTTTTCAACGTCCACCATGTGACCGCATTAATGTCCCAATGACCAACATTAGCTTTACCATCTGCACAATACACATACTCGTTTATTTCATCATTGTATTTCCCTAAATCAACAAGCGGAATATACATACCGTCCATTCTTTTACCTAGCGTATTATCACTAAGTTTCTTATGTAGTTCCACAAGCTGCTGTTTTTCAGCTTCATTCACGGAATCACTTATCACTGTAACAAAATCAACATCGCTCGTTTCCTTATGAAATGCACCTAGTGCGATGGATCCGTAAATATATACCCCGACTATTTTTTCATCTAAAAAAATTTCTTTTAATTCTACTGTGTACCGCTCCATTAACTGTTGTACTTCCGTTGGTAACGCATGCTTCACTCCATTTTTCACATCTATCCCTCCAATAAAAAAAGCCTTTGCAAATTCGCAAAGACTTCTTGTTTTATAAATATTTCTCGATTTCTTCGTAAACATCCTTCAAACGAGGATTTCCTTCTCCAACAATTTCTCCATTTATAAGAACGACCGGATAAAATAAATCTTCTTCCACTACGCGCTCAGCGAATGCTTTCTTATCTTCATCTTCTTGTTCTTCTTGAAAATCAATATACTCGAAATTAAATTTATTTTCTTGTCCTTCATATTTACGACCAATTGCCGCTTGTAACCATTCAAACGTTTCTGTTGAAGATGGCATTCCGACGCAGCTCGCACAAATTACTTTCGTCCCATACACTTGCACATTAACCATTTCTTCTCCCCCACTTCTTGTTCCAACAGTATATTCAGATGTCTTATTACATAAGCACATCATTTTACAAACTTATTCCATACCCCTATACTGAAAAAACACGATACAATATTTCGACAATAAAACAAGAAGAGAAAAAATAGATTTTCCCCTCTATCTTGATTATAATAAAACTGATGAAAGGAGTCGATAAAAATGGAAAACCCACATATGCAAGAACAAGTATTAGAAGTATTAGATAAATTACGTCCATTCTTACTTCGCGATGGCGGAGACGTTGAATTAGTAGACATTGAAGAAGGTATCGTAAAACTACGCCTTATGGGTGCATGCGGAAGCTGCCCAAGTTCTACAATCACACTAAAAGCTGGTATCGAGCGCGCGTTACTTGAAGAAGTACCAGGCGTTATCGAAGTAGAACAAGTATTTTAA
>NZ_JAKUFY010000209.1:0-4190 GCF_022663675.1 Bacillus cereus group sp. BfR-BA-01355 | reverse complement strand
ATACTTAGAGTGCCACAAACCTTGCGGTTTTTAGTGCACTCCTTATCCAACCTCACTTTCATCCCATGCCTAAAGGCGAGGGGCTTTCTCGTTCGGGAAGGGCTGTAAAAGAACTTAGTAGATGAAAAGGTTAGATTGCACAATTAATTGGGAGATAAGTACAAGTAACTTTGAATCTCTTGAACAAATACTTCTAATTTATTATATATAGAAATAGATATAATAAATTCACCCTTTCCTATGATTCTACAGAAAGAATGGCCTGTTTTTATATTTGTAGGATAGTTTTAGATACAAAAACACAGGAGTTTGCAACCTATAAATGACTAAATGTAAAATATATATTTCATTTATGTTGTTAATAATTTAATATATAAAATATAAGATTTATGGTGTGAAGTTATCTTTACAAGTGAGGTGTATTTAATGTCTTTAAGTAAAGTGAAGATTGCAAGGGTTGAAAAAGGTCTGACCCAACAAGGGTTGGTTAATATTGTAAATGTTACACGACATAACATTAGTATTATTGAAAGTAATAATTATAACCCTTCTTTAAAACTTTGCATTCATACAGCTAAAACACTAGATAAAAGTTTAGATAAATTATTTTGGGAGGAATTTTAAAATGGAAAAACTAAAAAAATGGTTTTCACTCAGTACACACCCAGATGAAAGAATCCAACAAATTGAAATGAAAATTTGGGCTCAATCTGGAATTATTGTCCTACTTATAGCTTTTGTTGATTTTATAATAAGGGGAGCATATCTACACCGTCCATTTTTAGAATGGGCTGCTTCATTAGCCATTATAATTTTTTATATGATATTCTTTTTTATTAAATCTATTTTGACTGGTATTTATGAAACAGATATTAATAATAAAGAACAATTAAATGAAAAGTTAAAAGAAAAAATGAGTACTACCTTTATTTTATGTTTTGTCGCAATAGGTGCTACTACATACAAATATAACTTACCTGAAGATTTCGTTGGATGGTTAGCAGTAATAGCAAGATTTATTATACTTTTCGCTTTCCTATTTGGTATTCAATATCTTATTACAGTATTAGCATGGAAGAAATCAAATAAAATTTAATAAGTATAGATAAAAAAAGCTTATCTTTTAGCACTTAATGATAAGCTTTTTATTATTTTTTCATCTTTTTTCGTTTTGATGTACAATGAATTTCTTAGCTTGATAGCGATGGGATAGAACCACATCGCCATCAAGCGGAAATTTTATAGTACCCCAGAACAAAATTTCGTGCTAACTTGTAACAAAAAAACATGTGAAATTGCCCATAGATAACTATCTTATATTAAGTACATAAGCTAGTGTGTGATATAATAATATAAAGATATTACATTTAAAGGGGGATTCAAATTGGTTAAAAACTTACCTTTACTAATAGTGATTTTAATACTTGGTATAAGCTCTTCTACGTTAAGTACGAATGGATACTTTTCTCCAGTTATAGAATGGTCTTTAATGATTATAAGTATTATTTTAAACATTACTGCAGTGATAGGTTTATCACTACACGTTCTTGTATACCAACCTATGAAAAGATTTGAAACAAATTTAAAAGAAACATGTAAATAAAATAATTATATTTGAGGTAACACCCATCGTTACCGAGCTAAAAAATGTATCCATAAAAAGAAAAAATACGCTATTCTTTCTGTAGAATCTTAGGAAAGGATGGCGTTTTTTATTTTAGGGTGTATTTTGTTCTGTTAGCTTGATGGTGATGTGGCTGTACCCCATGCAGATCAATTTAAGAATTCAGAATTTCCCCGAAACGAAAAAATGAGGGTTTTTGTCACAAGTTAGCACAAAATTTTGTTTGGTTATTTGCTTTGTTAGGTTGATGAAGACGTGTTGCTACTCCTGTAAAGGTAGTAGAGGGTACTACAATGAGAAATTCTCTAGTATCTTATTGTGGTACCAAGCATAACTTGACAAGTAACTAATAAATTATGCCTGTTTTGTATAATTTTCACAAAATCACTTTGACTCATTAATTATTATCATTATAAAATAATATAAGGATATATCTTACTAGCAGTTATATGTTTAGGTATATCCTTTTTGTAATTATAAGGAAGGAATTCAAGTTAAGACTGAAACAATAAGTTAGGAAAGCTAAACTGACGCTGCAGACAATGCAAAAACTGATGAAGGTCTGTCTATTGTTGAAGAAAAGAATTACTAAAAGAAAAAGGAGATAAGTTTAAAATGAATTTTAATAAATCATTTAAGGGTATCGCAATAGCAGGGTTAAGTGTTAGTTTCATGCTAGTAGGTTGTACATTAAATACATATGGACTTACACAGTCAGAGTATAGAAAAGTAGATAAGTATTATGATGCAGATAAAATGGTATCTGACCTAAAGAAATTGCACTATAGTGATGAGCACATTGAAAACCAACTAAGAAACGCATTGTCTAGAATTGAGTATGAAAAGGGAAGTAAGGAAGAAGAATCAAGTAGTAAAGAAAGTAAATCAAATGTATCAGACACGGAAGGTGAAAAGAAGGTAAAAGTATCTGAAAAAGATTACCCTTATCGTTTGACTGAACTGCACTTAGAATTCCAGTATCATTTAAAAAAACTAGAAAAGAAAACTGATGAATTATTTACAGAAAAGAGTGTCTACATAGGTGAGATAGATTCTTTAATTAGTCACATTAGTTTGGATATAAACCGTTTTGAAAAAATCAAGCCACCTAAAAAGTATGAAGACTACCAATTCTTAATACAAGAAGGGGTAGAAGAGATTAGAAAACAACTAATAAAAGTAGAAGATGCAGTTAGACAGTATGATGACCGTAAGTATGATGGCGAATATAATAAGGATAAAGCAAAAGAAATCATACAAACCGGTATGTTTGGGATAGATGATGGTGTTTCTAAATGGGAGACAGTATTTAAGGGGATAAACGAGAAATACCCTGATATAGAGCAAGAGGTAAAGGAAGAGAACCAGAAACATGCGAAAGAGGGTCATCGTGAGGATGATTTAAATGAAAAAGTTAGTGGTTCAGAAGTTGATAAATACAAAGTAGCCATCGTAGAAAATACAAATAAGATGGATGAAGTTATCAGACTGATACAAGATATTGGACATTCAGATGTAAAGGATTATGAGTCAAAGAAAAGTGAAATCCAACTGAGTTTGGATATGGCAAAAATACACGTAAGAGACATAAAATACCTTGAGGCACCTAAAGAGTTAGAAGTTGAACAAGAAAAGATAAAACAGGCAATGGATAATTACTGGGATGCTCTGCGATTACTTTCAGAAGCATTAGGAGAACAAAATGATAGTAAGTTGGAACAGGCAAATAATAAAGCAGAACAGGCAATGAAACTATTTAAAAAAGCAACTGAGAGTATTAAAAGTAAAACGAACTAATCATAAGAATGGGTGTATGGCGTTAGCCCTATTGTAAATTAACAAATAAAAAAAGGTAAGATCGGAGCTAGGATCTTATCTTTTCATAAAAAAGAAAAAAACTTAAGGGGTCTTCGGACGACTTGAATTATGTTATAGTAATGCATGTTAATTAATAAAATAAACTATACAAATAACTTATTATACTTCTGTGTACTCTAGCTGATATAATGTGAAAGGTAATTATTGGCTAATTAGTAATACATATATGTTATATTAGGGGGATACATAAGTAATGTTAGATGCTATTTTTGCAGTTGTAGAAATACTCTTAGGTTTTTTCGCATTTATAATAGCTTTATTTGCTTATCTTTTTTCAACAGGAGAAGAAAAGCGACAAGCAAAAGAGGATTTAAAGGAGCTTTCTAAAACTGCTCTCATCCCATTTGTTATATTTGTAATCGTAATATTATTTTTTGTTGTTAAGGTGATTGATCATGACAATAAAGTTGAACAAGAACAACAAAGGCTACATGAAGAGAACTACCAACGTTACCATAATGATAGTAATTCTAATCTTGATAAAAATCTGGAACAAGATAATAAATAATATAGATAAGAACCTCGCCGTTTCCATAAGATGGCGAGGTTCTTACGCATAAAGAAAAGACACCCTAAGGTGATATGATCCCCTTATAGTAGACAGTAAAAAGAAAGCACATTAATCTGTTTACTATGGAGGGGATTTTTCTATGGGCAAAATTAGAGTAACTTATGATATAGAATTTAA
>NZ_JAKUFY010000208.1:0-4246 GCF_022663675.1 Bacillus cereus group sp. BfR-BA-01355 | reverse complement strand
CCTTGCATAATTACCGCTCCGTCATGAAGAGGTGTATTTGGAATGAAAATATTAATAAGTAATTCCGATGATACGTTTGCATTCAGCGGAATACCCGTTTCCACATAATCACCCATACCGGTCTCTTTTGACAAAGTAATTAATGCACCAATTCTACGTTTCCCCATATATTCGGTTGCTTTTGCTATCGCTGTTGCAACCATTTCAGGTTCATCATCCTCATGCGGTCCACCACGCGAAAATAAACTCCCGCGCCCTAGCTGCTCAAGTGCTCTTCGCAATTCTGGCTGAAAGATAATAATAACGGCTAAAAATCCCCATGTTAATACTTGTTCAGTTAGCCAAGATAACGTATGCAATTCAAGGAAAATACTAATCATCTTAACGACAATGATAACTGTAATCCCTTTTAAAAGTTGAACAGCTTTCGTCCCTCGGATTATGAGAATCAGCTTATATATAATAAACCATACAATGGCAATATCTAATGCCGTACTAAGATATTTCAAAATGGTCGTATCTTCAAAAGGCATGCTATCCCTTCCTCCTACTTACGAGCAATTCTATCCATATATTGAAATATTGTTTTATGCTCTATCTGTATGTATTTCCAACAACTAGTTAATTATACCATACATGAAACAAACGACAATTACAAACAACCCCCTTTAGCTCAAATTGGTAAGATGTCAAACATTTTTATCTTACAGTATAATATAAATCATTATTATACGCCTATTTTCAAATAAAAAAAGCAACTTCTCAGTTGCTTTTCTTACATTTATTTTAGTTTTTCACCGAATAAAGAACCCATTAAAGCAACTGCTGTTGTTGCCGTTCTATTTCTCTCATCTAAAATCGTATTTACCTCAACAAATTCAGCAGATGTGATAATATCAGCTTCCGCTAACATTTCCATCGCCAAGTGGCTTTCACGATAAGATAGACCACCAATTACAGGCGTTCCAACACCTGGTGCATCATGAGGATCAAGACCATCTAAATCTAATGATAAGTGTACACCATCAGTATGAGATAAATATGCGATTGTTTCTTCCATAACAGCCGTCATCCCCATACGATCAATTTCATGCATCGAGAACACTTTAATACCTTCATTGCGAATGAAGTCTTTTTCTCCTTCATCTAATGCACGCGCACCGATAATTACAACATTCTCTTTTTTCACCTTTGGATATGCTCCGTATAAATCTACAAGTGAAGAATGTCCATAACCTAAACTTGCTGCAAGTGACATACCGTGAATATTTCCAGATGGTGAAGTTTCCTCTGTATTTAAATCACCGTGTGCATCATACCAAATAACACCTAAGTTTTTATAATGTTTGGCTACACCAGCTAATGTACCGATAGCAATACTATGGTCACCACCTAATACAAGTGGAAAACGACCTTCTTCTATAATATGATCCACCTTACTTGCTAATTCATTACATACAGTTGCAACTTGTGTAAGGTTTCTTAATTTTGTATTTTCATCTACCTCTTTTTCTCTCTCTATACATATATCTCCCATATCTTTAACGTCATATCCAATTTCTTCAATTCTTTCAATTACCCCTGCATAACGGATCGCGCTCGGTCCCATATCAACTCCACGACGCATCTGTCCCAAATCCATTGGAACTCCAATAACTGAAATTTCTTTTTTCATAGATAGTATCCCCCTTTTATGCCTTCACTAAATATTTTAAATCTTTTATATAGTCTGACTCAACTCGACATTTTTTTGTATGGATATACAATTTATTCACTTATATTCACGTTGAAAATCAAATTTCAAGACTATTCTATGTATAAAGTTAACTTAATGAAACAATCGCAATCACTATTATCAAATAATAATAATAAAACACTCCTACATTTAGAAGTGTTTTTCTGACGCTATTTTCCATACTGCTGCAATATTCTTCGTTGTCATTTCAATATTTTCTTCTGCTACTCTATATGCTTCTTCTAGTGTCATCGGTCTTGTTGTAATACTAAATACCGCATCTATTCCTTTCTCGTAAACAGCTGGATAATCAGATGATACAGACCCTCCAATAGCAATTACAGGCACAGAAAAACGTTTCGCACGCCCCGCAACACCAACAGGAGCCTTCCCATATGCAGTTTGTTCATCTATTCTACCTTCACCAGTTATAATGAGATCTGCATCTTCTATATGTTTATCGAAATTTGTATAATTCAATACAATTTCAATGCCCCTTCGCAACTCTCCCTTTAACACTGAAATAACAGCCGCTCCCATTCCTCCTGCTGCCCCTGCACCAGGTATTTCAGATACATCAAAAGATACATATCGTTTAAGGATATTCGCGTAATGTTTTAAATTCTCATCTAGCTCTTTCATCATCTCTACATTCGCACCCTTTTGTCTCCCAAATACGAAAGATGCCCCCTGCATTCCGACTAATGGATTATCCACATCACAGGCCGCTTCTATCTTTACTCCCTTTAAGCGTGGGTCCAGTTGTGAAAAATCAATAGCACCAATTGAATGTAATGTGCCTCCAGATGGATCTATTACTTCACCCTTGTCATTTATAAATCTTACTCCTAAAGCTGCTAACATACCTGCCCCACCATCATTTGTAGCACTTCCTCCAAGTCCTAAAATTATGTACCCCACTCCTTGATCTAGCGCATGTAATATAAGTTCTCCTGTTCCTTTTGTCGTTGTAATAAGTGGGTTGCGCTTTTCAACTGGAACGTGCTGTAATCCTGATGCTGCTGCCATTTCAATAAACGCTGTCTTTTTATCTTTAGAAATGCCATAAAAAGCTTGTACACCTTCTCTAAGCGGTCCTGTCACACTAATTGATATAATTCTCCCCCCTGTAGCATCAACAAGTGATTCAACCGTCCCTTCTCCTCCATCTCCAATTGGTATTTTCACATACTCTGCATTAGGAAAAATCGCTCTAAAACCTCTTTCAATAGCTCCACATACTTCTATAGCTTTTAGGCTTTCTTTATATGAATCAGATGCAATAACAACTTTCACAATTATCCCCCCATCCCTTATTTTTACGTTTTCTTCATTTTAAACGATAAATATAAAAGTTGTCTTTTTAAACACAAAAAAGCTTACATCGTATGATGTAAGCTTTTTCTATTTAGATGGAGCCTAGCGGGATCGAACCGCTGACCTCCTGCGTGCAAGGCAGGCGCTCTCCCAGCTGAGCTAAGGCCCCTTAGTAATAAAGCGGAAGACGGGATTCGAACCCGCGACCCCAACCTTGGCAAGGTTGTATTCTACCACTGAACTACTTCCGCGAAAATGGTGAGCCATGAAGGATTCGAACCTTCGACCCTCTGATTAAAAGTCAGATGCTCTACCAACTGAGCTAATGGCTCGTAAATGGCTGGGCTAGCTGGATTCGAACCAGCGCATGACGGAGTCAAAGTCCGTTGCCTTACCGCTTGGCTATAGCCCATTAATATTTACTAGTATGGTTATCTTCTCAAAAAAATAAACCCTTTCAGGTTATTTTAAAGAAAATGGTGGAGGGGGGCAGATTCGAACTGCCGAACCCGAAGGAGCGGATTTACAGTCCGCCGCGTTTAGCCACTTCGCTACCCCTCCGACATTTAAACATATATGGTGGAGGATGACGGGATCGAACCGCCGACCCCCTGCTTGTAAGGCAGGTGCTCTCCCAGCTGAGCTAATCCTCCAAAAGTGGTGACCCGTACGGGATTCGAACCCGTGTTACCGCCGTGAAAGGGCGGTGTCTTAACCACTTGACCAACGGGCCAAAAATTTAAAAACTTTTCCAAGCTTCCAACCGGGCTTGAACCGGTGACCTCTTCCTTACCATGGAAGTACTCTACCAGCTGAGCTATGGAAGCATAATGGCTCCGCAGGTAGGAATCGAACCTACGACCGATCGGTTAACAGCCGATAGCTCTACCGCTGAGCTACTGCGGAACAATACAAGCCTGGCAACGTCCTACTCTCACAGGGACAAGGTCCCAACTACCATCGGCGCTAGAGAGCTTAACTTCCGTGTTCGGTATGGGAACGGGTGTGACCTCTCTGCCATCATTACCAGACTTTTATCATTATACACATTCTTTTCAGAATGTCAAAAGGAATTTTAAATATATATTCCTTCAAAACTAGATAACATTGCTACATATTATATGGTTAAGTCCTCGATCTATTAGTATTCGTCAGCTCCACATGTCACCATGCTTCCACCTCGAACCTATCAAC
>NZ_JAKUFY010000207.1:0-4349 GCF_022663675.1 Bacillus cereus group sp. BfR-BA-01355 | reverse complement strand
CTGCTATTGATGCACCAAGCATAAGAAATACTGGAAGTAAAATTGTAAACAATGTATTCCCAAAGCTAGGAAGCTCTTTTTTATTATCTTTTTCAGCAAATTGCTCCGCTATATCTAACGGTACTTCCTTATGTATACGAGCTCCAATCCATTTCCCGTAAAGTGGACCTGATATGATTGCAGTTGGAAGTCCGACAATTAATGCATATAAAATTGTCTTCCCTACATCTGCTTTAAAAATACCAACTGCCGCCATTGCCGCTGGATGCGGTGGAACAAGTCCGTGTACGACTGACAGTCCTGCTACTAGCGGAATACCAATTGTAATAAGCGATACCCCAGTTTCTAACGCAATTGTAAATACTAACGGAATTAATAGTACAAATCCAACTTGGAAAAATACCGGAATCCCTACTAAAAATGCAACGAACATCATCGCCCAGTGAACTCGTTTCTTCCCAAAACGATTAATTAATGTGTTAGCGATACGTTCAGCACCACCAGATTCGGCCATCATTTTTCCAAGCATCGTTCCTAGTGCTAAAACTATTGCTAAAAATCCTAACGTATTACCAAGCCCTAGTTTAATAGAATCAATAATTCCTGGATCTTTTGGTGAAGTTCCAATTAAAGGCATTCCCATTGCTAATCCTACACCAATTGCTGTTAAAATTAATGCGACAAATGGATGCCATTTTACTACCGTAATAAGTAAAAGTAGTATGACAACTGCCGCTAGTACGATCCCAACTACCATTTCTCCCAATCCCCCTATTGTTTACGTTGGAAAGCAGCTATACAATCAAATTCTTCTTTCAAGCGATTGTAAAGTCGTTCATACATATAAAACATTTCTAAATATATAGCCGTATTTTCTTTATTCGGTACATGGTGATGAACAATATCAATCCAATCCTTTACCTCTTCAAGAGAATCAATTTTTCCTACAGCATATAAAGCAACTGCCGCTGCCCCAAGCGCAGATGCTTCATGACTTTCAGGTACAAGCAATTCTTTCCCCATCATATCGGACAACATTTGTCTCCAAAATGCAGATTTCGCAAACCCTCCTGAAACTCGTATTTCAGTAAGTGGCCCTGTACAATCTCTAATTGCGAGTGCTACTGAATATACACTCATACAAACACCTTCCATCACTGCACGTATAAAATGTTCTCGCTTATGTTGAAGATTGATTCCAAAGAATGTACCACGAGCATTTGCATTCCAGTAAGGTGCGCGTTCTCCAGATAAGAAAGGTAAGAACAATAGCCCATCCGCTCCAGCTGGTACGCTTTCTGCATATTTAATTAATAAATCATAAGGATCAATTCCGAGCTTTCTTGCTACTTCTTGCTCTGGACTACCAAATTCATCACGTAACCATCTCAGTAATATTCCGCCGTTATTCGTTGGACCACCGATTACCCAGTGCTCATCTGTTAATGCGTAACAAAACGTTCTCCCTTTCTCATCTGTATTTATATTTGATGAGATTGTTCGAACCGCACCACTCGTTCCAATGGTAATTGCAGCCGCACCCGGTGATATCGCCCCAACTCCTACATTTGCAAGAACCCCATCACTTGCTCCTATGACAATTGGTGTCTCTGCACTTATCCCCATCTTCTGTGCTAATTCTGGCTTCATACCTGATAAAATATATGTAGTTGGTACAGGGGTTGATAATTGTTCTGGTGACATATGTAACATAGTTAAAACATCTTCATCCCAGTTTAATGTTTCTAAATTAAATAACCCCGTAGCAGAAGCAATCGAATAATCAACTACGTAGCGTGAAAATAATTGGTAAATCACATACTCTTTAATGGAAATGAATTTATAAGCACTTGTATATAACTCTGGTTCCTCTTCTTTCATCCATAACAATTTAGAAAGTGGTGACATCGGATGAATTGGTGTACCTGTACGTCTATAAATTTCATGCCCATTCATTTGTTGTAATAATTTTTCTGATTGCTTCGTACTTCGATTATCTGCCCAAATGATAGAACGTGTTAATGGCGCACCATTTTCATCTACTGCAATTAATGCGTGCATAGCTGTACTAATACCGATTGAAGAAATATCTTCTGGTAATACATTACCCTTTTCGATGGCAACGCTTACACTTTTGTATACAGCGGCACATATTACATCAGGATCTTGCTCAGCCCATCCGACGTTCGGTTGAATAATTGGGTAATCGATTGCATGTGATGCAATGACTTTTCCTTTTTCTGTGAACACAACCGTTTTCGTACTTGTGGTACCGATATCAATACCGATTACTCTCCCCCTTGTTTCCATGCGAATCTTCCCTTCATTTCTAGCAAAATACGATTTAGTAAACCGTTTACATGAATTAGTATATAAAATATTTTTTCATTTATCAAGTTATAAAAAGAAAATTTTTTTCATATAAAAAAATAAATCTACTCATTCCATTTCACTTATACACTAAATTTAGCTACTCCTTGCGGTAAAATTACGTTATATTCGTTACGCAATACACTCTTTCCTCTCATTAACAACACATACATAGTCCTCCATACGTTCTACTCATTTGCATGAAGAAAGAGTTGAAAAGCAATATTCATTTTTAGCGGTCACATAATATCGCTATCAAGCCAAGAAAAGTAACTACCCGCAGAATGAAAATTCTGTGCATTTTGCTCTTGTTTATTGTTTTAAGTTCACTAGTCCTTTTGTCTTGATAAAAATAGAGCGCGGCCCCTACTATTACTTTTTTATCTTGTAAATATATCTTGCATACTATAAAATTCAACAGTATTTTTATTTTTCAGAAAAATAAAACAATAATATAGAATTTATTGTATAATGTTGTAAAAAGATGTCGGAGGGATTTAATGTTAAATACAATATCTCAATTCACAATTAAGCTTTCATCAATTCTTTTATCACTCTTACTATTATTAAATTTACCTTATTTATTTATCACTCAACAAGGATTTACCTTTCAACCAATTTATTTTTTTAATCAGATCGTTACCATGTTAAAACAGGTCTTCTCCCCTGAATCATTAGTGATTATAGGATCCGACCCGAAGTTTGGCCATTTCAAAAAAACACCATTATTTCCAACTGTTTTAGAACCTTACCTATATTCATTTACTATATTATTTTTAGCCTTTTTTCTTGCTCTCTTTTTATCATCTAGCACGGCATTTTTTTATTTTTTAGCAAAAGATTATATAAAAAAATGGATAAACCGAATTGTGTTCATATTAGAAGCTGTCCCTGATATGATGATGATTTGTTTGCAAATATTTTTCATATGGGTACTTCAGAAATTTGGGGAATCTCCTGTCACTATTATTTCTTTTAATGAAAATCGAGCTTATTTACTCCCTATTTTATCATTAGCTGTCTTACCTACATTACAAATGTTTCGGATGATGGTGTTATACATAAAAGAAGAACAAGGAAAACATTACGTAGAGGTTGCATATGGAAAAGGCCTTTCATCAAGTTATATATTATCCATTCATTTATTCAAAAATATATCTATCCACTTCTTCCACCATTTAAAAACGATTTTTGTTTTCTTACTTTCTAATTTATTCATTTTAGAATTTGTTTTTAATATGGAAGGCATTATTCAATTTTTATTTAATAAGGCGTTTGTTTCACCTCCAGCTACATTTATTATACTTGTTATGATTATTTTACCGTTTTACGCCATTTTCCAAATAATCTCATTCATGATGAATAGATGGAAAAAGCAATTGAAAGGAGTATCATTATGAAATCTATTTGGAAATCAAAACGCTTTTTAATCGGCTTTACTTATTTATTCATACTTATTTCAGCTAGTTTTATTTATAGTTGGTTCTTTAAAGATAACATCCCAAAACCTCCTCAGTTACTTTACAATGAAAATAACGAATTACTTGGAAAGGCCCCCTTTCCGCCTTCGTTAATTCCACCTTTTGGATCTGATCGTTTTGGAGAGTCTGTTTTCTTACAAATTGTAGAAGGAGCAAAATTTACTATTTTATTAGCCGTGGCAATTAGCTTCTTTCGAATTTTATGCGGAACATGTATAGGAATCCTCTTAAGTTTATTTGCTCCAAAACTCAAGAGATTTTTCCAGTCATGCTCAGAAGTTTTTTATTATATTCCAACTCTATTTATCGCATTCATACTTATCACGCCCGTTAATATTGTAATCACGTCAAATGCTGATGGGGTAGATCCAAATATTTCATTTACGTTTTATCAAGTACTCGTACTTATTTTCGTCGCTCTGCCTACACTTTCTTTATACATATCCTCAGAGGTTGATGAATTTATGAAACAAGATTACATCTTAAGTTCACAATTAC
>NZ_JAKUFY010000206.1:0-4499 GCF_022663675.1 Bacillus cereus group sp. BfR-BA-01355 | reverse complement strand
CTTTTTTGTCATTTTCAACATTCTCCGATCCCAATTTTCCTTTTATTATACAAGAAATACCCTATAGAATAGACTTTTTTCAAGTGTCTATTCTATAGGGTACATTTTAATATGAAGTATCTTTCTTTTCACACCATGAATAGTATGTCAGAACTAAATAATAGAAGTTATTGAAAAATGATTTGGTAAGTTTGAAAACCAAAATATAATCCATAAATAATAAGTGATATTCCAGATACTACTGTTATAAGAGACAATATACGTGCATTCAAAATTTTACGAAATATACTAGATGTACTTGCCATCGTAATATCCCAAATAAAAATGCCTAAAATAATCCCGAAACTATATAACAAAAGCTGCTCTTTATTATAGGAAGAAGCGGCTTTTGCTAATATAGAGCCGAAAATTCCAAGCCAAAATAGAATTGTTAATGGATTAGATAAGGACATAAAAAAACCAGAAAAAAAGCTTTTAATAACTGAATCATCATTTCTCGTATTACTAATGCTAATTTGATTTGCATTTTTTAAACTTTCGATACCTGTATAGATTAAAACAAAAGCGCCGAAAGACCATAAGAAAAGTTTTATAATATCTTTTTCGAGGAAATGAATGACACCTAAATAAATAAGTACCATGTAGATGACATCTGCAAGTAAGGCTCCTATGCCAAGAATCCAAGCGTGAAAAAAACCACTCCTAATACCTTTTTCTAACTGTGCAGCATTAATAGGCCCCATTGGAGCAGATAATGATAAACCTAAGAAAACATAGCTTAAAAATATGCCCACGTATGATATGCTCCTCCCACTAAATTTGATCTATATTAAATCTATTCAGTGGTTAAAGTTTGTACAACTAAATAATAAAAAGTGGAGTGGGTTACTTATTTTTATGCAAGTATTTTATTATTCGAGAAAAGGGACACTTGGATGGAATTGTTTCATCATCACGTAAAAAATATTGTTGCCATTCATAATTATCTTTTTCACCATAATCTTTAAGAGAAGGGTGAATAGGAGCTTTGTCATAAGCGGCTAGACGTTGACGTATTAAGTTTTTTAGTTTTCTACTGCGTTTCTCAGAATTCATAATTCCCTGTAAAACCCACCTAGGAGTTAAAGCAAGCATCATACATGAAAAATGTCTACTTTGTCTATTGACATGGGCAGGTGTAGCGCAGTAAACAAAATATGATTCATTATGAAAGCAAAATTCCCAAGTGTTTTCCATAGGATCATTTGGAATGTGCATAGGCCATTCCATCTCGTCCAAACGGCTAGTTGTATTAAGTAGAGACCAATAAATATGTTCAAAATCCTCAACGGTAGTTTCTTGCTTTAAATCTGTTGGTGTATGAATAAAAACAATGAGTGAGGCGTATTGACCTGTGTCTCTAGAACATTCAGTATATTCTTTAAGTAATGCAGCAAAATCCTCGCTAGTATTCGTATCTCTAGGATCACCAATAAATCCGTACCTGAGGTGATTTGCTGTAAAGCCGTGTTGAGCTGGTATACAAGGGAAAGGTTTATCTTTATCTGTCATTTTTAATTTAAAAGAACGGAAAGCTTCTCGTTGCCAATGTGGAAGGGTAATAATATTTTTTTGTAAAGAGTCTTTATTATAAAGCATAGTCATCTTTTTATCCCTCCTAAGTCATAATATATAACCTATTAATTATTTAAGAATAGGTGACTAACACGACTAGAATAATTGTTTTTTAATCTATAAAAATAAAATGATTTAATGAAGAATCCCCTTCAATGTAGTTACTTTAATAGTTGATCTTTAATAACGTATAAATTTAAGTAGCTATAAAATTTGAAAAATATATAAGGAATATGTAGGTACAATGTTCAAATTTATATTTTCTAACTAATATGGTTTATAACGAAACAAGAAGGGATGTATTATGATGGGGATTTTTAAGGAAGAAAAAATTAAATTTATAGATTGTAAAGGCGAAGAAGTCATTTTGAAAATCAAAATTAAGGATATAAAAAAGTAGGGAAGAGGAATTAAGGATACTTTATTGTGATTAACATAGAAGGATAATAAGCAATCATGAATTAGATTGAAATGAATTCATGTAGTATAGGCCCTTTTTGAATTTTTTTGCATAGTGTAGCATGAATGAATATTAAGGGGGAACGTCTATGTCTTATCCTAATCAGCTAGCTTGGCATGAAACATTGGAGTTACATGAATTAGTAGCATTTCAAGCAAACGGTTTAATCAAATTAAAAAAATCAGTTAGGAATGTACCTAATCAAGCACTTCAATCGTTATATATTAAAGCTATAAATGCCATCCAAAACAATCTACAAGAGTTAGTACAATTTTATCCTTATGCTCCTGGATTTCAATCGCAGCATCGTGATGACACTGGATTTTACGCTGGAGATTTACTTGGATTAGCAAAGACATCTGTTCGAAACTATGCAATAGCGATTACCGAAACTGCAACGCCGCGACTTAGAGAAGTTTTAACCCGTCAAATAAATGATGCTATACAATTACATGCACAGGTTTTTAACTTTATGTATGAGCGTGGTTACTATCCAGCTTATGATTTAAAGCAACTATTAAAAAATGATGTTCAAAATGTGCAAAAGGCAATACAAATGCAATATTAAAATGAAGATTTGGAAATTATCATTAGAGAAAAACTATAGTTTATTTATAGAGGATCAAATAGTTAAGACTATATGGTAATTTCCATTGTTAATAAATTGATTAAATGCTAAAAAGATAGATTGATTCTAAAATGTTAAAGAAATTATACTAGCTCTATTTTAGAATGGTGAACCACTTAAAGCTTTTTTAGTGAGTTTTAATAAAATATTAAATACGCTTGAGAATAAGTATTTATATGATACATCTAATTGAATGTTATTTTCCTTTGGTACTAAGTATGTTTAGCACGTTTTTCTTTTGGGAAAAATAAGAATATACATTAGTGGAAAGGATAGGATTTAATGGTTACCAAAACCGATAATACAAGCTATTTAACCTCTTCTGTTTATTTGACCCGTAATCTATGGTCAGGTATCTTGTTTGGGCTAGGGTTAGTAGCTTTTATAGATGAAACTATTTTTCATCAACTGCTACATTGGCACCATTTCTATGATAAATCTACAACAGATATTGGACTCATTTCAGATGGTCTTTTTCATGCTTTTAGTTGGTTTGCAACGATTGGTTCCTTGTTTATGGTTGCTGATCTTCGCCGTAGAAATGCATTTTGGTTGAAAAGATGGTGGAGCGGACTAATGCTTGGTAGTGGTGGATTTCAATTATATGACGGTATAATTCAACACAAACTAATGAAAATACATCAGATTCGATACGTAGATAATGTTCTTATCTACGACGTAATATGGAATATAATTGCGACTGTAATGCTCTTAATTGGCATTCTGCTAGTTTTTCAGACAAGAACTGATGAAAGATTATTGAGAGGTAAAAGCTTAAATGAATAATAACCATCTTCATCATGAAATATGGAATGTACTGGATATTTTAGTATTCGTATTCATTTTAATTATGTTAATAATTTATATAGTAGCCACGATTTTATCAAATCGCCATTACAAACGATGGTCGTTATATCGAAGTGTCTTCTGGATTTTAGGACTTATTTGTGTGGCAATAGCAGTTGTTGGGCCCTTAGCTCATCGTGCTCATAATGATTTCACAGTGCATATGCTTGTGCATTTACTCCTTGGGATGCTTGCTCCAATTTTTATAGCATTAGCCGCTCCAATGACTCTTTTTTTACGAACGTTCAATGTGAGAACAGCGCGACGTCTTTCAAGGATACTAAAGAGTAGGCCTCTACAACTTCTTACTCATCCAATTATCGCAACCTTGCTTAATTTAGGAGGACTATGGATTCTCTATACGACTAGCTTATACTCGATGATGCACGAAAGTATACTTCTTCATTTGTTCATACATTTCCACGTTTTTATTGCAGGATATCTGTTTACCACATCAATGATTTATGTTGATTTAATATCCCATAGGTATAGCTATATGTACCGATCAATTATTTTAATAATTGCATCAGCTGGTCATGGGATATTATCAAAATACATATATGCTCATCCGCCTGCTGGTGTAGTTACTGAACAAGCAGAAATTGGGGGCGTGCTGATGTATTATGGCGGCGATTTCGTTGATATTGTTCTTATTTTTATACTTTGTTTGCAATGGTCTAGGGGTAGCAGACAGCGAACAAAAGTTAATAATGTAGTAAGGTCATGGGATGTATCGGATTTTTTGAAACTAAAAACTTTGAAATGAAATTTAGTTAAACTGTATTATGGATTAAGTATGGTATGAACAAAATTAAAAAAAGTATGTTAAAAGTAAAAAGAGCAGTTTTTCTATGGCTAAATTTACAGCTGATGAAAAAATACAAATCGTTCTACGTTATTTGAACGGAAATGAAAGTTATCGAGAAATGGGTAGATCGCTCGGTATAAGTG
>NZ_JAKUFY010000205.1:0-4506 GCF_022663675.1 Bacillus cereus group sp. BfR-BA-01355 | reverse complement strand
CACATCTATTGAAATCACAACCTCCACCAAAACCAAAACCCATAAAATTACCCCCTTTCGTTCGTCAGTATATCTTATGCTCGTCTAGAAAGGATGGTGTGAGTATAGGAGTCTAGTTAAGTGTGGATTTTTATTTAGATTTAAAATTCCTCTATTAACATATTTAAAGCTTTTGACTTTATTCTTTCATATTCCATAGCTCCAGCAAGTTCTTCAGCAAGTAATGGTGATTTTCTGACGTATTTTTCACGAATCACATCATACAATTCGTAAGGAAATAACATATCAATAAACATAATTTTCTTCTGCTCAGCTGTTAAAGGGGAAACTGACTCATATGCGTTAATCATAATTTGAAATTGGTTTTCATTCCAAACACCAGTTGTATCTAGTAGGGGTATAATCATTTTACGCAAGTCTCGAATAGGAAGGTCGTAAGAAACTGTATCTAAATCAATTACCCAAATTTGATTACTTGGATCTAATAAGGAATTTCCTGTTCCATAATCTTGATGACATAAATTAGGGAATTCTTGTAATTCATCAGTCCATTTTGTATATTCAGATTCCAATAGTCTTTGGTGTGTGTGTTTTGCTTCTGAAATGAAAGCATCAATTTCAGTCAAGTACAATTGTGAAAATGGGTCATCCGGCATAGTTGCGGATAAATTTTTCCAAATCTCCATCTGTTGAAATCTTTTAATATAATGATTGGGCCAACGTCCCAGTTTTGTAAAGATAGGTATGCCTGGTGGCGGTTTGTAGCCAATAGAAGCTACATGAAAATCTGCTAACCCTTTCATAATCATTTCAAGGTCCTCTTGCATTGTAAGCTCAAATGGTCTTCCCTCAATCCAATCATAAACAACAAATAAAAATGGACCGTGTTTTGTATATAACTGATTCACTTTGCTTGGAATTATGCTCGGTACACGCATGCCTTTTTTGGCAAGATAATCTTGAGCGTGAATAGAAAATAAAGCCTTTTTTTCAGGGCGATGAATTCTCTTTAAGCAAAATGGTCCATCTGCAGTATGAATTTTCCATACTAAGGCTAGTTGTCCACCCTGTATTAATTCAATTGTAGTCGCTTGAATGTCCCAATGTTGAATCATTGTCTCTGCCAATGCAACTAATTTTTGCTCCTCTTCGGGCGATAATGTATACACCGCTTCTTCATTATGATTCTCCACATATACCACCATCCTTTTATACTCTCTTATTACTGTATGGTACATGACCATTTTTGCTCTAGCCATTTGCCTTTAAGAAGAAAAAGTACTATTTACCAAATTCAATTATAAAAGATGAAATAATGCTTGATAACTCACAAATATAAGGGTTCTTTCGTAACATATGAAGAAAGTTTTATTTTATGAAACAGGGAGGCGATTTAATGAAAATTGCGATAATATCCACTGAAAAGCTACCTGTACCAGCTGTACGGGGTGGAGCTATTCAAATTTATATAGATTCTGTTGCTTCCATTATTGCTTCAAATGGAAAAAATGTGACAGTTATTTCTATAACAGATCCTAATTTAAAATCAGAAGAAAAAAACAAGGGTGTAAGGTATATACGTTTTCCAGAAGAGGAGTATCTGCCTTATGTTATTAAACATTTGAAACAGGAAAAATATGATGTGGTTCATTTATGTAATCGTCCCAATTGGATTACAATTTTACGTGAGGCAGCACCACAGACCAAATTCGTGTTAAGTGTGCATAATGAAATGTTTGCATACGAAAAGATAAGTGATAAAGAGGGCGAAGCGTGTATTGCCGCTGTTTCCAAAATTGTAACAGTTAGTGATTATATTGGAAAAACAATTACCTCGCGCTTTCAAACTGCAAAAGTAAAGACAAGAACAGTATATTCTGGTGTAGATGTAAATGAATATTATCCTTCGTGGACCGCGAATGGTACAAAAGTTAAAAATCATGTTCAAAAACAGTTAAATTTGCAAAATAAAAAAATAGTTTTGTTTGTTGGACGCTTGAGCAAAGTAAAAGGTCCTCATATTTTGCTACAAGCTCTTCCTAAAATAATTGAGAAGAATCCAGACATTGTAATGGTTTTTATTGGTTCAAAATGGTTTGGAGATAACAATGTAAATAATTATGTAAAACATTTATATACTTTAGGTGCAATGTTTCCAGAACATGTAGTCTTTATTAAATTTGTTAAGCCAAAGGATATTTCAACACTTTATGCTATGTCAGATATTTTTGTTTGCTCTTCACAGTGGCAAGAGCCTCTTGCTAGGGTGCATTACGAAGCAATGGCAGCGGGTTTACCAATTATCACAAGTAATCGAGGCGGTAACCCTGAAGTTATTGAAGAAGGAAAAAATGGATATATTGTCAATGACTTTGAGAATCCTGATGCATATGCAGAAAAAATAATTAATCTATTAAATAACGAAAATAAAAGAAAACAGATAGGGAAATATGGACGTGCGAAGGTCGAAAAAGAATTTAATTGGAACCGAGTCGCTATGGATTTAATGAAAGTGTATGGGGAAGTTTTATAAAATTTAAGAGGAGGGTGATGAAAGTTGGAAGAAACAACTGGATTAGAGAGTGAACATTTAAAAAAGGTCCTTAGCTTTTATCCATTTGAAGTAAGTAATATCATTTTACAATCGAGCAGAAGTGGGAGAACAATGTGGGAAGTTGAAACAGAAGAAGGATTAAAAATATTAAAGCAAGCACATATGCACCCCAAAAGGATGCTATTTATTGCTGGAGCACATTTACATCTCCTGCAAAATGGATTACCAATTACAAACATTCATAAAACAAAAAGAGGGGGCTTTTGTATCGGATCTGATGGGTATGCGTATGTGCTATATGATAAGCATCAAGGGAAAGAAGTCATATATTATAATAAAGAACAATTAGAAAAGGTACTCATATATGCAGGTAAATTTCATCAAGCATCAGAAGGGTATATTCCGATGCAAGAAAGTAAAATTCGGAGTCGATTAGGAAAATGGCATAAATTATACAGATGGAAATTACAAGAATTAGAAGGAAACAAAAGAATTGCACTCTCCTTTCCAGATGATGTATTTTCAACGATGTTTTTAGAGTACGTCGATAAGATGTTAGCACGTGGTAAGAGAGCATTACAAGAAATAGATGATCCATATTATGACCAATGGACAAAAGAAGTTATTGCATCTAATAGTTTTTGTCAGCAAGATTTTACTTTAGCAAGGTTTGCAGAAATAGATGATGCTGTGTTTATGAAAGAGCTACATTCTATTACAAATGATTTACCTGTGAGGGACCTACGTATCATTTTAAATAAAGTGATGAAAAAAATGTCAGTTTGGGATACTAATTTAGCAATTCATATGTTAAGTGCATATAATTCGGAAAATTCCTTATCAGAAAAACAATTTCGTGTTCTTTGGACTGATTTATCGTTCCCTCACTTATTCTGTGCAATTGCACATAAATACTATTTAGGACAAAAGCGTTCTTGGTCTGATGAAAAGTATATTTGGGCATTGCAAAATATTATTGCACTTGAAGACTCTAAGGAAGAATTTTTACAAAGTTTTTCTGATATCTATCACGAAATCAAGAGCAATAGTGGAGGGAAATAAAATGAATTCAGAACAAGAAGAGATAGTAATCCCTATTTTAGATTTAGAGAAATTTGTGTTTTCTCCACCAGGGCCAATGGGATGGGAATTGTCAGAGTATGAGCAGCAAAAAAATATTGTACTAAATGAATCTTCGGTACTAGAGAATTTAGCGATTATTGAGGAAGTAGAATTAGAAGAGTTACCCAAAATCGGATTGCTAGATTTAGAAGAGAAATCTCCACAAAAAACTACAATAATTGATGAAGTAAAAGATGAAGAGACTCAAAATGCAATAGAAATAGAAGAACAAAAACCGGAAAAAAATGAGGCCGTTCCAACTCAAATAGAAAAGCCGAAAGTAAAAGTCAAAATTATTACTCCCGATCATCCATTAAAAAGCCCGTGGATAGCAAATTTAGTAAAGAACGCTACGGAAAATGAATAATGAAATTTCCGCAAATAGATTAATCTTTTCATATTCTTTCAACATAGTATATATAAAAATATATTGAAGGAGTTAGGTAAATGGCTGATGTGAAAAGAGCAAAAATAAAATTAGATGTTGAGAATGGCTTTAGTGTTAATTCAGATGGTGATTTACAGGAAGTTCTAAAAGCTCTAACTGAAATAATTCAATCTGGTACACATAATGGTGTAGAGGTTGAAATTCAATATGTTGATGAAACAGAAGTTATCTTTACAGACGAGGAAGAAGATGAGGAAGAAGAAAACGAAGAAGAAAACGAAGAAGAAAACGAAGAAGAAGAAGAAGAAGAGGAAGAAGAAAACTAAGAAGAAAACGAAGAAGAAGACTAAGAAGACGAAGAAGAAGACGAAGATGAAGAAGACGAAGATGAAGAAGATGAAGAAGACGAAGATGACGAAGACGAAGATGAAGAAGATGAAGA
>NZ_JAKUFY010000204.1:0-4550 GCF_022663675.1 Bacillus cereus group sp. BfR-BA-01355 | reverse complement strand
ATATGTAGGGAGACAATATCCGTATTACAAAAGGAAATGGGAACTTGAGAATAAGCGGATTGCTAGGTGGAGTTGGAATGGTTGGGCTGCTATTTTCAATATAGGCTGGCTAGGATATCGTAAGTATTATGTACCAGCTGCTTTATTTATGTTGTTATTAGTAGCGTGTGATGCATTTTCGTATTATATGGGATTTAATGTAGCGTTGCCAATCATTAATATGGTACCTCTTACGTTTTTATTACTCATTTTTATTCTGTTTGGAATGGGGATTTTTGCAAATGGATTATACTATCAATTTGCGGAAAGACGTATATACCGAATAAAAGCAAGAGAAATAAAAGATAAATCAGTTGAAAACTATCTAATCAATGATAGCGGCGGAACGAGCAAAATGGGAGCGACAATTGTTACTATTTTAGCAGTTGCTAGCATATTTTTTAGTCATTTCTTTTTTCCGACTGATCGAGACGTTATTCAAAAGGTTCGTACAAGCTCGCTTTATGAATATCCTTTCTTTTCAATAGGTGAATCTTTCGAAAATTATTTTCAAAATTCAGGTTGGATATATTATCGTGGAACGGAAGGGTTAGAATTAGTAGAATTCCAAGGATATAACACCGGAACGCCAAGACAAAAGGTGAAGATTCAATTTGTTGTCGATTATAAATTAGGTGAAGTGGAACCATACTCACTTATGGTTAATGGTGAATCTAAAACTGAAGAAGAGTTTTTGAAGCTGATGGAAGAAATATTTAAAGTTCAAAATCCATTTGATATAGAGGATGGATTACAAGTAAATGCTATTCAAGGAAGCGGCTGGAAAGAAATTTCTGACCGCTTTTTTCTATGTTTGTTAAAATAAATATTTAAAATAATCAGAATCTTTTGTATAATAAAATATATTATATAGGATTTAACTTATACATATAGATTGGGGGAAGGAAGAATGAAGAGAAAGACAACAACAATTGCTGCACTTGCGTTAACGACGAGTGTATTGGTTGCAGGATGTGGGAATGGTGAGAAGGCTTCGACAACGAAGAAAGAATCGAATAAGGGAATGGCCGATAAACAAGTTTTAAATTTGCTAGAAACAGCTGAAATTCCTTCAATGGATACATCTAAATCAACGGATTCTGTATCTTTCCGTGTATTTGTAAATGCAATGGAAGGTTTATATCGTCTAGATAAAGATAATAAACCAACACCAGGCATGGCAAAAGATGTGAAGATTAGTGAAGATAAAAAGACATATACATTTGAATTACGTGATGCGAAATGGTCAAATGGTGATCCAGTTCGAGCACAAGATTTTGTATATGCATGGCAACGTACATTAGATAAAGCAATAGCGGCAGAATATGCATTTATTTTATTTGATGTGAAAAATGCACAGAAAGTAAATAAAGGAGAATTACCATCAGATCAATTGGGTGTTAAAGCGAAGGATGATAAAACGTTGGTAGTAGAATTAGAGCAACCAGCACCTTATTTTCTTGAACTTACGTCATTCCCTACATTTTTCCCATTAAATGAAAAATATGTGAAAGAGCAAGGAGATAAATACGGATTAGAAGCAGATAAATTATTATATAATGGACCATTTACAATGAGTCAATGGAAACATGAACAAAATTATCAGTTAAAGAAAAATCCTAATTATTGGGATAAAGATACTGTAAAGTTAGACGAAATTAATGTAAGTATTGTGAAGGAAACAAGCACGGGAGTAAATTTATATGATAGTGATCAAGCAGATCGAGTTATTTTAACTTCTGAATTTGTTGATAAATATAAAAAGAATAAACCAGATGAATTTAAAACGAAGTTAGATCCACGCATATATTTCTTGCGTTTTAACCAAAAAAATGCAACATTTAAAAACCAAAAAGTACGTGAAGCAATTGATTTGGCATATGATAAAAAAGGAATTGCTGATGTCATTTTAAATGACGGTTCATTGCCAGCATATTTCTTAGTACCTGAAAAATTCACGACAGGTCCGGATGGAAAAGACTTCCGCTCTGTAAATAAAAACTTCCGTGATAGTAAAGATAATGCAGAGAAAGCAAAAAAATTATGGGAAGAAGCGAAGAAAGAGCTTGGTCAAGATACAATTACGGTTGAATTACTAAACGATGATAACGGTAGCCGTAAAAAAGTAGGCGACTTTATTAAAGAAGAACTAGAGAAAAACTTGCCTGGTATTAAAGTGAATTTGAAACAGCAACCATACAAGCAGAAGCTAGATTTAGAAAAGAAATTCCAATATGAATTCTCATTATCTGCATGGAGCCCTGATTATCCGGATCCAATGACTTATATTGATATGTTTGTTACTGGAAGCTCATTTAATGAAATGGATTATTCTAATCCGAAGTATGATGATTTAGTAGCGAAATCAAAAGGAGAGCTATTAAAAGATGATAAAGCACGCTGGAATGCACTTGCGGAAGCTGAAAAAATCTTAATTGGTCAAGACGCAGCAATTTCTCCTACGTACCAACAAAGTACAGCTTATTTAGAGAAGCCATTTGTAAAAGGCATTGCTAACCATACGTTTGGCGGGGACTTCAGTTATAAATGGGCATATATTACAAAAAAATAGTATAATAAAAGATGAGTGAATTTTCGCTCATCTTTTATTTGTATAAGGAGGAATTATAGTTGTTAAGGGGAATCAATCACATTTGTTTTTCGGTATCTAATTTAGAAAACTCTATTATGTTTTATGAAAAAGTATTAGAAGGAGAATTACTAGTTAAAGGAAGAAAATTAGCTTATTTTAACATATGTGGAGTATGGATAGCGCTTAATGAAGAGACGCATATTCCGAGAAATGAGATTCATCAATCTTATACGCACATTGCATTTTCTGTTGAACAAGAAGACTTTAAATGTCTAATACAGCGATTAGAAGAAAATGATGTTCATATTTTACAAGGAAGAGAACGTGATGTAAGAGATTGCGAATCTATATACTTTGTTGATCCTGACGGTCATAAATTTGAGTTTCACTCAGGGACACTGCAAGACCGTTTAAATTATTATAGAGATGAGAAACCTCATATGACATTTTATTAGGGAGGGATAGCATTTGCATGCACTTGTAATTGGTGGAACAGGAATGCTAAAGAAAGTTTCTATGTGGCTTTGTGAGAAAGGATTTTATGTTTCTATTATCGGGCGAGATGAAGTGAAATTAGAAAATGTTAAGCGAATGAGTTCTGCACCAGAAAATATTACATGCCTTTCGTTAGATTATCATAATGATGAAGATGTAAAGCTAGCTATTAAAAGTACAATTAAGAAAAATGGTCCGATCACATTAGTTGTTGCATGGGTACACACAAGTGCAAAGCATGCACTATCAAATATTTGTAAAGAACTAGATTTGTCGTCTAAAACATATAGTTTATTTCATATTTTAGGTAGTAAAGCATCACGTATGCCTGCACAAAAAATAGGGAGTACGCGATGTATTTATCATAGAATTATTTTAGGTTTTATTTTAGAAGATACATATGGAAGATGGCTTACTCATGAAGAGATAGCTGATGGAGTTATAAAAGGGATTGAAAGTAAACGAGCGGAGTGGATTGTAGGGAGAGTTGAACCGTGGGAATTACGACCAACATGGTGAGGGGGAGTAAGAAATGAAAACAACTATATATGTAACAAGGCATGGTGAAACAGAGTGGAATGTAGCGAAGCGAATGCAGGGACGGAAAAATTCTGCTTTAACTGAAAATGGTATAGTTCAGGCGAAACAATTAGGGAATCGAATGAAAGATTTACCAATCCATGCGATCTATAGTAGTCCGAGCGAAAGAACACTTCATACGGCAGAGTTAATAAAGGGGGAACGTGATATACCTATTATAGCGGATGAGCATTTCTATGAAATCAACATGGGTATATGGGAAGGACAAACAATCGCGGATATAGAAAAGCAATTTCCAGAAGAAGTACATCTGTTTTGGAATGAGCCACATCTTTTTCAGTCAACATCAGGCGAAAATTTTGAGGCCGTTTATGAAAGAGTAATTGAAGGGATGCAGCTTCTTTTAGAGAAGCATAAGGGACAAAGCATATTGATTGTTTCTCATGCGGCAGCAGCAAAATTACTTGTAGGGCATTTCGCGGGAATTGAAATAGAAAATGTGTGGGATGATCCATTTATGCATAGTGCTAGTTTGAGCATAATAGAATTTGAAGAGGGTATTGGTAAAGTGAAACAATTTGCAGATATAAGTCACTTTCAATAAATGTAAAAAAGGCCGCAAAACGGCCTTTTTTTGGTGGTATAAAAACTAGCAGTTACGTTTTTTATACCAGAAGTGATCAAATTTCTTATTTTTGCAAGATGGGAATTTATGTCCGCCTTTGCAATCATTCCATTTGTGCCCATCATCGTGACAGTCTTTACCATGATCACATGAATCATCGCAAGAGCCGCCGTGTCCGTGAGGGAAGAATTCGCATTTTTTACAGTAACATCGTTTAGTCCAGTAAAATTTCTTTTCAAAACGTACACATTTTGTAAC
>NZ_JAKUFY010000203.1:0-4585 GCF_022663675.1 Bacillus cereus group sp. BfR-BA-01355 | reverse complement strand
CAACAGCACCAACAGCACCAACAATACCAACAATATCAACAGCAACAATCTTCTCCTTGGGCAGGTGGAATTGGAGCAGGAGCAGCAGGGGCAGCGGCAGGAGCAGCTAGCATTAGTGGAGCAGCAGGACACGCGGGACACGTGGGTCATTAATGAATTGCAGAAAAAAGACATAATAAAAAACTGCTAGGAAATCCTAGCAGTTTTTTTCAGCTTCTTTGCGCTGACGTTCGATTTCAGCACGAAGTTGTGGTTCTGGTGCTTGCCAGCCTTCTGGTTTTAGAATTTTGCCATCGCCTTCACGGAATCGGGGTTTTCCATCAGGGAATAGTTTTGCCATGTTTGCGTTATTTACAATTTCAAATCCTTTATCAGGACGTACGCCCATTTCGGCAAACGTTCCGAATGCAAAGTAAATAAGGTCAATCAGTGCATCGTATTGATCTTCAACAGTCGTTGCTTCTAGAAATTCTTCTAACTCTTCTTGCATTTTTGCAACAAGTTCGAATCCTTTATCTAAACCTTTTTCGTTTGCCATGTTGTTTCATCCTTTCTCGTTTTCTGCCGAATTTCATTGTAACATAAGGTGATTATGAAATGAAAAGAACATCTTATCGAAATAAGATGTTCGCTTGTTATTCTTCTTTTTTTATTAAAAGGGATAAAATAAGATCGATGCCAAAAATACCGACGAGTAACATTGGTATAACGACAAGTAAATAACGTGTGAAGGAAACATTTTTTAAGTATGTATGAGCAAATAAAAAGACACCGAGAAATAAAATACCATTTAAAATAGGCTTTACTAATTTTTTAGACATAAGCTCCCCCATAAATATCTTCTCTCTCTATTTGATAATAAAAAACTCCTCTCTCCGTTGTATCATGCTGGAGAGAGGAGTTCAATCATTTCTCATTCAATGACACCAGAATTTGTAATATTTACGGTGTATTTTATATGAACCGGAACATCTTTATACATTTGTCTCCATTCTTCTAATTTGAATGGGCGATAATGTTGTCTATATTTTGCTCCTAGTGCAAGAGGATCAACATTTAGAGATTTAAACTGTTTAATTAGTTTTGTAGCTTTTGCATCTAATTGTTTTTCGATTGATTTGGCTATTTTTGTTGTATTTTTTTTGTTTTCTAAATTAAATTTTCTAGAAAGCTCCTGAATACGAGCATCCATCTTAACGTGAATATAGAAAGAAGGTTTCCCATCTTTTATGTTTACTTCGTAGGTAGGAACGGAACGAATGTTATTAATCATTGCATAGCCAGGATTTGTTTTAAATTCATGTGAGTCCAAGCGGTGCTTTTCTAGCAGTCCTTTGAAAACAAACATATCGTGATACTTAATTGTTCCGACCAACTTATCCTTTTTCAAAAGACCAATACCAGTAATTTTTATTTTATCTCCATGTTTTTTTAGGATAGGCATATAAGAATCTTGTCCTTCACGGTAGTACCTGAAGGCACCTAAATATAAATTGTCAGTTGGCAATGGCCCAGTGTCCATATTATGTTCTAACATTTTTTTTATATAAATCGCAACATTGTAAGAGGTACTATATTTTCCTTTAAATAGTTCAGTACCACTGCCTTCTAATAGTCCAACATACAGTGAGTTACCAATATTCACATCACGAATTAATGTGTCAAAGGAAGTTGATAATCCTTTTTTAGCAATCTTTGTTGTGAATAAGGCAACACGCATTTGCCCGCTTGCGAACGGTTGCGAAGATTCCAAAGATGTATCTGCCTTTACTTGTTTTACTGCGTTTCCTGTTCCTTCATAAACTTGAACTTTATTTCCCTTTTTTTGTATGGGACAAACAAATGTAACTTTTACTTTATTATCTTTTGCTGTATCGAAGGCAGCTCCTTGAATGAGCTGAACATCATCAATAATATTTTTTTGTAAACAACCAGTTAGACTGAAGACACTGATGCAAATAAGAAGTATTAATTTTCTTTTGGTTTTTTCCATTTTTTTTTCACCCACACAATAATAAATAGAATTGGGATGTATACATATATAAGCCAAAAACTAACTTTAGATGTATTGCTAATAAAATCATTAATATCATGCCTATTTGTTAAAAGTTGTGAAACAACTAAGGTGATAAGCATAAATGCAATTAAAATACCTCGTTGTTTTACACGAAAGATTTCATGTGTTCCTCGAGTAGCGGCCCATAAAGGTAGAATAAAGCTTGTAATAATAACGAGAGCATAACCGGAAATAGCAATATACTCAAGTCGCTCGATAAAAGGAAGCTTAATAACTTGTGTCATGGACAGTTGAGACCAAATTGTTTTGAGTAGTTGTTTTTCGCTAAAGAATGTAAAAGCGAGAATGGTACTAAATAAATATAAGAAGTTAGAGAATAATGCACCATATTGTGCAAATTTATGGGATTTTTCTGGTTCTTTAACAAACGGATAAACCATAAGGAAAATTTCAAATCCTGTCATACTATAAATGGATAGTTGAGCTGCTTTCAAAATATCTGTAAAAGAATGTGAAAACATTGGAAGTAAATTATCCCAATGTGAGAATTTCAAAATGAAAAGACTTAGAAAAAGATAACCTAATGTTCCACCAACGGAAATAACACAAATTCCTGTAATGACGCGGAATCCTGATGAAATAATGTAATAACTTATTAAACATAAAAAGAAAGTGAGCATCCAGGTGGATGCGCTAGGAAACATCCACACTTGAATAATTTCGACATAGGTTCGAACGACAGAAATACTTACAATAAAAAAATAAGCCATAAAGATGAGACTAATACCATTTCCAATCCATTTTCCAAAAATCTGTTTGTGTAAATCAATTAAGTTTCCTTCTGTATTTTTTAATGAATAATACATCATCCAGATGAGAATATGAATGATAATTCCTGTGAGGAGAACTCCTATCCAGCCGTCGTATCCGGCGGCTTTTGCTATAATTCGAGCGAAGCCGAGAACGCCAGCTCCAAATTGTGCACCGTGAATTAAGAAGAAAACAAAGATAGGAGATATTTGATATTTTTCTTGAACTTTACTCATCAATGCACCTCATTTCTTAATCATCAAAGTCCGATCTATGTTTTGTTGAAATCCCTTTTGCTGATTTTTTTACATGTTGTGGTCTTGCTTGTACATCTCTTGTATCAATCATTGTTAAAGGAAAACGAATCCAAGAGTCCTTAACGGATTGTTGTCTTGTCGGATAAAACAAAGCGTACGGCTTACGTAAGGAAGTAAGCCTGAATAGATGAGTAAATAAGAAGATAAATCCAAGAGAAATCCCGAACAATCCGCCTATTTCTGCAAACATAAGAAAAGGAAAGCGTAGTAATCGAACAGCGTTACCCATTTTATAAATAGGTGTAATAAAAGAAGCGAGTGCTGATAGTGCAACGATAATTAATAAAATGTTACTCGTTAACCCAGCTTGTACAGATGCTTGCCCGATTACGATACCGCCCACAATACCGAGTGTTTGCCCCACTTTCATCGGTAACCTTGCGCCGGCTTCTCTTAATAAATCAATAACTAATTCCAAAAACAGTGCTTCAATTAAAGGTGGGAATGGAACTTGCGCTCGAGATAAAATCAATGTTTCCAGCAAATCGCTTGGAATTAGTTCATAATGATAATTTAAAACGGCAACATATAATGGAGCTGCACAAATCGAGAAAAGGACAGCGATAAGTCGTAAAACTCTTGAAAATGTTGCATATAGCCAAGAGACATTATAATCTTCTGGTGAAATAAAGAAATCGAAATATGATACGGGCGTTAATAGAACATTTGGTGAACCATCAACAAAAATTGCAATTTTCCCATCAATTAGTGCTTTTGTAACTCTATCAGTGCGCTCTGTATTGATATAGAGAGGAAAAATCGATTTTTCACCCATTAATTCTTGTAAATAAGCACTATCATTAATTTGATCATATTCAAGAGCGCGTAATGACTCTTCTAGAAAATCTACATTATCTTTTTCAGCGAGGTTGTCTAAATACATCATGACAACTTTTGTTTTGGAAAACTCGCCGATAATCATTTCTTTTGTTTGTAAATCTAAAACAGGAAGACGTTTTCGAACTAAATTAATGTTTGTATCAATATCCTCTACAAAACCTTCTTGCGGACCAATAACAGTTGATTCGTTTAAAGGAGGGGTTGGTGCACGATAATTATCAATTGCAATGTTTGCAAGCATACACTTTTGATCTTGCTGATTCAATTGAATAATCGCATGCCCCTTTAAAACCATATCCTCAATTTTTTGTAAATCGTTCGTAATTGTAATGCCGCTCATCGGAATATGTTCTTTTAGTTGTTCTAGAGAAGCACAGGGTTTCTCTAAAAGAGTGGGCATTAAATATTTCTGTAATTTCTCTCCATCAAGTGAAGGGCGATAGTAAGAAATCCAATAAGGCATCGTTTCATCGTCAGATGTATGGTAATTAATAAAATCACTAGACTTTTTAAGTTTCTCTATTAAATCTTGTAGAGAATGAATACGGTCTTTTTCTGGTTTGGTAAAGTCATAAATACTATTACCTCCAGAGCTTTGTTG
>NZ_JAKUFY010000202.1:0-4600 GCF_022663675.1 Bacillus cereus group sp. BfR-BA-01355 | reverse complement strand
GTTTACGAGTATGTACCCTGTAATTATAGAGGGTAAAGAGGAAATCTCGGAGAGTATTATAGTAACGAAAGAAATGCTTAGGAATGTTCCGAATTATGGAATTGGATATGGGTTATTAATGGGAGGAAACCCCAATGTAAAACCAGATGTGTTCTTTAATTATTTAGGAGAATTGAAAAGTGATACAAAAGCTGAAGCTAATGAGGATACAATAACTTTTTCAACAGGATTGAGTATTTCTAAAGAGAATAAATTACCAGGAAGTATTAATTTCAATGGAAGTATCAAACAAGATAAGTTATGTTTCGTAATCACATATGATGTGAGTCGATATATGGAAGAGACAATGCATGAACTGGGAAGACTATACAAGGATACGTTAGTTGAAATTGTTGAATATTGTTCTAGTCAAAAAGAAAGTGTAAAAACAGTCTCAGATTACGGGTCATTGGAACTAAAAGAATCTGAACTTCATGAAATTATGGATATATTTAATTGAAGAGAGTTTAAAATAAAATTACATGAGTAAGGAGTCTTGTATATTTAGTTTTATTGTTGTGTTAAAGAGTATGTAAGGCAGATATAGCTTTTTGGACTTTTTATATTATGGAGAAATTGGAGGGAAAATACCAGAAGCGTTGGAAAAGAAAGTCTTAGAAATGAAGATGGATTTATAAATTTAAATTACCAGATCTCTAAATTTTTTAGGGAGCTGGTAATTTGCTTTTTAAAAATTATATATAATTTTGTTTTAGATGTTGAAAAAATACTCCATTATAGTAGTTTTTAGCTAAACATGTTTGGAGTTTTGCTTTTGGAGGGAGTATATTTAAAATCTCTTTGTTAAAATGTAGAATAAAACCTTCAATATTTTTCTTATATGCTTGATCCTCTGCGTAGTCACTTGAGAGCTAGGGTTAACTAAATAATCAACAAATAAGTTTGTGATTAAAGAAAAACAATTTAAATAACTGCATAAAAATATATTATAAAATTGGGATTTTGATATATAATTGTCTTAATGAGTAATATAATCTCTATTTTCTTATAAAAGATGTTATCCTTGGGAACTCAGGAATTACTTTATATTCTATATAAACTTCTTTATTTTTTATTGGCTTATCATTAAAAATATATCCTTTTTAAATTAAAGGAGAGATAATTAGTATACAAAGTCAAATACTACCTACATAAAGTATTTGATTGCCATCTTATTATTTTTTTATAGGTGTAGGGTATAAATTGAATTATATAGTAAATACTGTGGGAGTTAGAAAAATATTTGAATCAATACCTTATGAATGATACCTGGTCATAATATGTGAAACTTATTTCGGATATAGATTATGAAAATTATATTGTTTTATGTGCACATTATTTAAGAAAATAGAGACCGGAATTACCAAATATTTTTTAGTTGTAAATGTCCACAAGGTGATGATAATAGAACAATAAGTTATTTAAAACATGTGAAAGCTTTACTGAAAGATAGCATATCGTGTATAAAGCAGTAAGACTGTCCTAATTAAGGACAGTCTTATTTTTGTTTATGAATAACAATTTCTCTAACAAAGTGCAGATGAATCACATATGAAAATTTAGGGAGGTTTTTTATCATGTATTATTTTTATTCGCCAGAAATGTTTACTCCATATCAATGGGGACTAGAACGAGATGTTTCGTATGCTTATATGCCATATAACTCACTTTATTATGGAGAATATATAAGCGCATTGCCATACGCATATATCCCTCAAAGCTATGAAGTACAAATGAAAGCAGATGATCGTGGATCGTGGACACCATTTTCATGGGTTGAAAAATATGCGTACGCATTTTCAGGACCGTATAATAAAGCGGAAGTAGCTCTTACATTTGATGATGGACCAGATTTAGAATTTACGCCAAAAATTTTAGATAAGTTAAAACAACATAATGTGAAAGCGACTTTCTTCCTGCTTGGTGAAAACGCAGAAAAGTTTCCGAATGTAGTAAAGTGTATTGCAAATGAAGGGCATGTAATTGGTAATCATACGTATAGTCATCCAAATTTAGCGAAAGTAAATGAGGATGAGTACCGTAATCAAATTATAAAAACAGAAGAAATATTAAATCGTTTAGCTGGTTATGCACCAAAGTTTATACGTCCGCCATACGGTGAAATACTTGAAAATCAATTGAAGTGGGCGACAGAGCAAAATTTTATGATTGTACAGTGGAGTGTTGATACAGTTGATTGGAAAGGTGTAAGCGCTGATACGATTACAAATAATGTATTAGGGAATTCATTTCCAGGAAGTGTCATCCTTCAGCATTCAACACCAGGTGGGCATCTACAAGGATCTGTAGATGCACTAGACAAAATCATTCCGCAGTTAAAAACGAAAGGGGCACGTTTTGTAACACTTCCGAGTATGTTCCAGACATCAAAAGAAAGAAATTGAATGTGTTATAAATTGGAAAAAAAGGGGTCGTGTCGTATAATGAGGGTGTAAGTTAGGGGGGGGATAATTGATCTATGCATTAGTAAACGTAGGAATAAGCATATTGATCGGTGTTATATTTATACTTGCTGCAATTATCCTTCAAAAAAATCCACCAACGGATATTAACGCAGCATATGGTTATCGTACGAAACGATCCATGAAAAATAAGGAATTATGGGATGCGGGTAATAGGTATAGTGCAGAAGTGATGAAGCAAAACGGATTCATCATGATGTTAATTGGAAGTATTATTAGTATACTGTTTAGATATCCACATACAACAGCAGTGATTATGGCGGTCATGGTATTGTTAATCATTCACTTATTTAGGCGAGTAGAGAAGAGATTAAAGACAATTGAACAATGATGATAAGGAAAATAGGACTCTCAGTCAACGATAGATAGGAGTCCTATTATATTTACAAACTATTATTTTTTAGTAGTTCTTTTCCTTGTTCAACAACAAATTCATAGTATGCAAGATCATACGGATAAATATCTTCAAATGTTATCGTAATCGGTTTATTGTTTAGGACTGAAATCGTCGTTAAAGATGAAATCTCTCCTTTTAATAGTTGTAGAAAAGGAGTTGTATGTACTTTCATCACATCGTCTACTTCTTCACCTGGTGCGAATGGAAGTGGATTGTTGACATTGTGAAAATACATATGACAAAATTCACGATCAGTAAGATTTGAAATTTCATAATCTATTTTAAAGATGCCTTTGTATATTAAATCAGTAGTTTGAAAGGAAAGCCCCAATTCTTCTTCGATTTCACGAAGGCCACCAATTTGTACATCTTCATCATGCATAATATGTCCAGCTGAAGTAATATCCCATATACATGGAGCTTCTTTTTTATTTTTAGAGCGTAATTGGAAATATAAGAACATATCTTCATTATCTTTTTCTACAAACCAACAATGAAATGTTTCGTGCCAATCACCGTCACGATGCACTTCGTCACGTAATTTCTTCCCAAGTGTATTTCTTTCAGGATCAAATATTGTTAACCACTCTGTCATTTTAATTCCCCTTTCCTCAAATTTTATTATACAATATTTGTATTGGATTTTGGGAAAATAAAGAAAAAGGAGTGGTTATAAGTGGAGATAGAGCGTATGGAAATAAAATCGATTATTTCAACAGAGGAAGAGTTACGGAAAATATTGGGGCAACCAAGTGAGCGAGCATTGAAAAAAGTTATTTCATCATTAGACCACCATTGCATAGATTTTCTTTCTAAATCTCCTTTTCTAGTATTATCTACTGCAAATAAGTTGGGGGAGTGTGACGCCTCGCCGAGAGGAGACGCACCTGGATTTGTTTACATATTAAATAATAGTAAAATTATTATTCCGGAAAGACCAGGAAACCGCCGTATAGACTCCATTTTGAATATTATTTCCAATCCAAGTGTAGGATTAATCTTTTTTATTCCAGGTCTTGGGGAGACACTCAGAATAAATGGCCGAGCGTATATTACAAACGACGAAGAAGTTTTGAAAGAAATGCAGGCGAATGGACGTAATCCATTGCTTGGAATTGTTGTTGAAATAGAAGAGTGTTATATTCATTGTGCAAAAGCTTTTATTCGTTCTAAGATGTGGGATCCAGAATCTTGGTTAAATAAAAAAGAGTTACCTTCAGCAGCAAAAATGTTACTGGAGCATGCGAAAGTGAATACTTCAGAAGAAGATGTTGCACGTTCTTTAGAAGAAAGTTATACAAAAAGATTGTATTAAAAATTTTATTGATATAGTTTTGTGGAGCGGATATGTACGGGTTTTAGAATGGGGAATTTATATACGAACCGTTGATTTACAAACTGGAGAAATAACAAAATAGATAAATTGAGTGGCAGTTGCATAATGCTATTGTGAAATATAATAAAAAAATTTCTTAAAAATAGTTAGTAAAAATAGGCTTGCTTTTTAAAAAGTTGATAACTATAATAAGTTAACAAATAGACATGAACGAAAAAGTAACGATAAGGACATGGAATCATTTTTACGGTTTACAGAGAGGGAAGCCAAGGGTGTGAGCTTCCTAACACGAGAAATGATTTTACCACCTTTGAACTTCAATAGTGAACGAGTAATCTAGTAATT
>NZ_JAKUFY010000201.1:0-4611 GCF_022663675.1 Bacillus cereus group sp. BfR-BA-01355 | reverse complement strand
CCGCTACTCGCAGGTGGATGCCCTCACAGTTACCGTACATCTTCCTCCACAAGGAAGGCTTGATGATGGTCGCTAAATATTGAGCTTCCGTATAACTAACATCGGTTTTAGACATAAATAAGTTACGTACACCGCAGGATGTATTATTTACTTGTCGTTATATTATCACATTGTTTCCAATGTGTAAAATACAAAGTTTTTCGAGCAATCTCTTACTTGTGACCTTATTTTAATACAAATTATTTTTGCATGCAAGTGATTAATCTTCTTCTTTTGCAATTTGATTTTCTGGATAAGAAATCCAATCACTCCAGCTACCCGCATACAATTTAACATTTTGGAATCCAGCCAATTTTAACGCAATGATATTTGGACATGCCGTAACACCAGAACCACAATATACAATGGTTTCCTTATCTTTCGACAGATTTTGGAATCGTCCTTGTTGCTCAGCTTCATTCTTAAATTGTCCTGATTGCAACATTCCATCCTTCCAAAAATAGTTTGCTGCTGTCGGAATATGTCCTGCTTTATGATCGACAAGTTCCTCTACACCAGCATAACGTTTTGGCTCTCTTGAATCAATTAACGTAACATCTGCACCTGCCTGGATATTCTCTCTTACTGTTTCCATCGATACAAGCATATGATCTTGTATGTTTGTTTTGAATGTTTTTCGTATAACAACAGGAATTTCCGTTGTTGTCGGTAGTCCATTCTCTTTCCAAACCGGGAAACCACCATCTAATATATATACTTTCTCATGTCCTACATAGTTACATAACCACCATAAACGAGCAGCATTTGCACCAGCTTGACTGTCATACGCAATTACTGTCGTATGTTCATCAATACCAACCTCCGAAAGCTTGTCCGCAAACTCTTCAATGCTTGGCAACGGGTGGCGGCCACCATGCTCTACTATAGGACTTGATAAATCTAAATTCAAATCAAAATATAAAGCATGAGGAATATGTTCTTCTTCATACTTTTCTCTACCCCAATTAGGATTCGCTAAATCAAAACGACAATCGATTACACGGACGTTCTCATCTTCTATATGCTCACGTAACCATTCGACTGTAACTATCATCTTTAACGACCTTCTTTCTCTTGTAAACGACTTACATACTCCATAACCATTTCTTCTGTAACATATTTACGCTGCAAGGTAACACCATTTTTTGCAAGATCATTAATTTGCTTTGTTACAACATTAATGACATCAACCGAAAATTCTTTCCCATTTGACGCAAGAGATACGGCTGCTTCAATAGCTGCTTCACGCTGCGCATCTAATTGTAAACATGCTTTTACACTTTCATTTTGTTTACGAGAATGTGCTGTAATTGCTTTATGTACTTCCATCTTCTCTTCCCCCTAAATAAGTTATACGTTCTAATTCAATTCCATTGCAAGCCGAATCATATCACGGCATACAATGCCATTTTCAATAATCTCTTCTTCATAATGCTTCGAAAAGTAATCAAAATCAATAGAAAAAATACGAAATCCACATTTTTGATATAAAGCAAGTTGTGAAACACTAGAATTGCCTGTACCAACTTCCAGTTTTGACATACCATATCCTTTAGCAGTTTCTACAGCATGACTTACTAGCTTCTTTCCAATCCCTTTTCCTTGCACATGCTCTGCAACCGCAATATTCATGATTTCCATCGTCTTTGGCCTTGTTTCCAAAAGAACATATACACCGATAACGCTACCCTCTTGCTTTGCTACGTATGTTAATCCTCTTTGTACATATGTAGCTATTTGCCGTTCACTTGGATCAGCAAGTAGCAATAAAGACTTCGGTATAGCTTCTTCTTTCGAAATATACTCTATTACTACACCCATAAAAATTCCCCTTTCTCTATTGTTCTAAACCCTCCTTGTCTACCATAAGTAATAGAAAGGAGGGGTTCATCATGGACAACAATGAGAAAAAATGCAACGTCATCTCTATTGATGGAAAGAAGAAGAAAAGCGACACGTATTCCTATCCAAAATTAGTAGTAGAAAATAAAACATATGAATTTTCTTCATTCGTCTTATGCGGTGAAACACCAGACGGCAGACGACTCGTTCTTACTCATATGATTTCTACCGATGAATTTGCTGGATTTGTAAAATCTTTAGATACTGTACTGCAAAAGAAAATTGAACGAATCTTTTTCTCATAACGACTATATAACATAAATTTCTTTTTCAATCTCTACTAACTGCTTGTGCAATTGTTCTTTACTTTGCTCATATAGAGATACATCAATCGTTTCAGCCAATGCAAATAATATACTTTCATAATAATTCATCACATCTTGCTGCATTACTTTTTGGAATAAGTTCCATTTCAAATCCCACTCTTGCTTATAATGATGAACAAATAAATCTTTTTCATCAGCTACATAGTTTGATACGAAAGGTTCTAATACAACTTTAGCCTCTTCTTGCATGAATGCTTTATCATTTTTTTCAAAAAAGCTTTTTTCATTTTTAAAATGTGCCAGTGCTTTTTTGAAATCTTTTATTTCAACTGAAGGGAACGGTTCTTTATGTGTAATATCTTTATATTCATACTCCACTGTTCCATTCATAGAAATTGATTGATTTTCTACTTTACAGTTCACTACAATTTCGTCCTTTGCACGCTTCATCGCTTCGTCTATCCATTTTTCAAGACGTAATGATGTCGCACGCATTTCTTGTAATAAATCATGCTGAATAAATGCTACTAATTCCATAACACACTGTTGCAATTGTGTTTTCACATTTCCATCCGTTCGAAGTGACGCCGGATTAATAAATTCAGTAAACACATCGTTATAACGTAGGAATAGACGCTGTTGCACGTAATAAAGCAACTCTTTCACTTCATTTTGCATCGCCTGTTCTTCAGCAAGTACACTATATGATGAAATGATATGAAGTAGTTGATCACGCTCTGCTTCATATTTTTTCGTTTGCTTCTCTTTCTCTTCATTCCCCTGCTTTGCACCATTTATCATGTTTACTAAAAGCTGATCTGCCCCTTGCAACGCACCGTATAGAGCATGCACAGAAACAAGCATTAAATCTCTCATCATAAAGGACGTAAATGATTCCTCAAACTTAGTAATTCCAGAGTTTTGTAAAATACCATACTTCTCTTTTTCAACACTCTTTCCTTGTTTCTCTTCAAGCGCACATAAACTTGAAATTGCAAATAAACGCGGATTTCTAATACCGTATTGCAGTAGCTGATCTGCGATATAACCTTTTACCATTTCAAGTTCTTCTTCAGACTCTGCTAAATCCGCCGCATTAATTAAGAAGAACATTTTATCAAGGGCAAAAGTATCCTTTACACGACCAAGCTGAATTAAAAATTCACGATCCGCACGAGAGAATACATGGTTATAATATGTTACAAATAAAATAGCATCTGCGTTTTTAATATACTGGAATGCAACATCCGTATGGCGAGCATTAATAGAATCCGCTCCAGGTGTGTCTACAAGCGCTACTCCCTGCCTTGTTAAAGCACAATCATAATAAAGCTCCATATACTCAACGAAGCATGATTTTTCTTCGTTCGCTACATAATCAGAGAACTCTTCTAATGTAACTTGTACTTGTTCTCCTAAATAAGTAGAAACTGCATCATACCCTTTTTGTACCGCTCGTAAAAAGCTAAATGTTGTTTTTTGCTTCCCAGTTGGTGAAGGATATTTCATAACTTTATCAATTTGTGCTAACGCCTCATCTAACGTAGTAATCTCATAATGAAACAGCTTATAAACAGCTTTCATATCTTCTAATAAAGCTTGCTTTGATTTGAATTGAACCATTACTGTTCCGTGTGGTTTTTCCTCTGTAACCGGCAAAATTTGATTAATCGTTGCCGTCGTCGGATTTGGTGATACAGGAAGTACCTTCTCACCTAGTAAGGCATTGGCAAATGATGATTTCCCAGCACTAAAAGCTCCGAATAACGCTACTGTAAATTGTTTCGTTTCCACACGACGCCTTTTTTCTATTACCTCTTGCTGTACATGTTTCAGCGCTGGCAATGGCTCTAATATCATTTCAGCTTTCTTCACTTTCTCTAATATACGCTGAATATTTAAAACTGCTGTTCCTTTTATCTCTTCTTCATGAGCCGCCCCGTTATCATTTACAATCTCCTGCTCTTGTAGTGTAAATTTCTCACTAACAATTTGTTTTTCACGTTGCAATATCTCCTCTATTTGCAATCCTTCTGGTGTAGCAACACGCTCGCGCCAAATATTTTGTAAATAACTTTCATATGTCTCTAAATTGTTACTGTATTGTAATTCCGTCTCTTTTGCCGTTTGCAACATCGTATATTTTTCAATCTCTTGTTCCATACGAGCAACTGCTTCCTTCACCTTTTGCTTTAAAACGACTGCACTTTTATCAAAAATTTGCTGAGCTTTTGTAAAATAACGTTTCTTCAGTTCATTCGCTACATCCGCTGTATAAAGAAGTAAGTAATCACCTGTGAAACCTGCACCTTGTTTAATGACTTCAGCTAACATTTCTGGTCCAAAAGCAATTTCTAAAGCATATATGTCTTTCCCAATTTCCTCCGTGAACAATCCTTCTTCT
>NZ_JAKUFY010000200.1:0-4681 GCF_022663675.1 Bacillus cereus group sp. BfR-BA-01355 | reverse complement strand
AAGTTTTGAAGATAAATAATACCCTGGCCGTTGTCAGTTAATCTCCAATTCACCCCAATGTTTGGATAATTTGATAAAATGACAGTACCATTATTATCATTTATATCAAGAAATACATCTTTAAAATTACCGTGACCAAAGTTCATAAGGTTTATAGTAGAATCAGCGCGATAATTATTATATAGATTGTGTGAAGAATAGTTTAAATTATAAGGATTGTACAATTAAATCATCCTCTCTTAATAATTATTTCTTAAAATCATAATTATGTACTTATATTTCTTGATGTATAGATAATCGTCTATATAAAAAAGCCTTAAAATAAATATTTGAAGTGAACCCCGAAAACGGGACACCTATCAAAACACCTAAACCACTTGTTCCCTAAATTCTTTAGGGGATAGGTGGTTTAATTTTTCTTGAATTCGCACAGTTGTGTTGGATACTTTTGTTATCTCTTGTGAATAGAAGGCTTCACTTTTCAAATGACCAAAGAAGCTTTCCATGACGGCATTATCATGGCAATTTCCTCTCCGGGACATGCTGGTGATAATGCCGTTTTCTTTGGCATATGCTTGAAATTCCTTCGCTGTATAAATACTTCCTTGATCTGAGTGAAGAAGGACATCTTTTACTTTTCGCCCTCTCATTGCTTGTTTTAATGTCTTCATTGCTAATGGCAGTGCTTAGGACTCGCTGATGACATAACTAATAATTTCACGATTAAAGGCATCCATAATCGTTGATAAATACAAGGTACGCTCTCCAAATAATAGATACGTCACATCCGTAAACCACTTTTCATTTGGTGCGGATGCATCGAATTGGCGTTCCAATCGATGAGGGGCTACTACTGGCTCCGCACCACTGATATATTTCTTTTTCTTTCGACGAACTTTTGAGAGAATCTGATTTTGTCTCATGATTCGTAATACTTTTTTATGATTCACACACAGCCCCATTTTCCGAAGAGTTGCGGTCACTCTTCGATATCCATATCGTAATTTATGCCGAAGACAAACATCCTTTATTTTCTCTTCTATCCCATCTCTTAGGTCCACTGTTCGTTGTAACCAACGATAAAATGTAGACCGGAGTAATTCTAATACATTACACAATTCTTTTACCGTTAGTTTTGTTTTTAAATCGGTCCATAAAGTAACTACAGTTTCCGGGTTCAACTCCTTTCGATTTCCAGATACTTTCCCCATATCAGTAATTTTGTTTTTAACTGTTTATTTTCTAACCGTAGCTGTTCCAATTCATTTAACTCTTTTGGCCCTTTTCCATAAGAATATTGTTTTCCTACAGGTTGTTGAAAACGATACGTTTGACCGGTACGATACCACTTCATCCACGTCTTAATTTGGGAAACATTTTTAATTCCAAACTTCTCCATAATGGTCCGATTGGAATATCCATCCTTTTTCATTTCAACCACTTTCCACTTTATTTCTTCTTGGTAATGAACTCTTGTCTTCAAACCAAAAACACCTCCAGTGAATTTGCATACTTAGTATGCGAATTCAGGAGGTGTTTTTTTCATGTATCACTATTCGGGTTCACTTCATATTTTTATTTTAAGGCTTTTTTATATAGAAAAATTGTTTGAAACAAGTAATTTATCGAATTATTATTCACGTGAACCGTAAATAGATTGTATTCCTGATATGTCATCTTGATGTAAAGAACGTAAAATTCCACTATAACTAGGGAACATTAGTGAGCCTCTAACTTTAGAATGAGATAAACCAAGAGAGTGACCAAATTCATGAGCAGCTACAGTAATAAGATCAATACCTGATGTAGGTGTACTTATTGACCAAGTTTCACCATCATCAAAATGTGCATCTCCTGCGAGAGAACCGCTGTTAGGAGGTGGGAAATAAGCATGTGCTAATACATTTCCATTACCATCAAATGGATTGTTATCACCATGTTCTCCTGTGACAAATGATATTAAGATATCAGCATTATCAGTTGTAACTTCTTCAAAAGTTAAAGGAGTTACTTCGCTCCAAAGACTAAATGCCTTAGCAATAGCTGAACGAACTTCATCTTTTGATAAATCTGATGTGAATTTTACAAATTTATAAGTAAGATTATTTTTATTCCACTTGTTTCCTTGGGCTGCAAAGTTTTCAAGTCCCTCATGTAGATCTGGACATCCACATCTTGGTAATCTCATTTGTTTTATTGTAGTTTCATCTAATTCGCCGGATTGAGGTATATCATTAAATTTTTGATATTTTTTCAAAGCAGTTTCAGTAGTATCATCAAAATTAGCTTCTAATTCAACTTCGTTATCACCTTTTTTTAAATATCCAAATGCTTGAAGAAAATTTTGTAATTCATTTACTGGTTTGCCTTTAGAATCTCTTTTTAACCCAATGGCAGATGGTAATTTCATAAACAGCCCTTCTTTACTTTGTATATTTTGGTATTATATTATTTAAACACGTTTTTTAATATTTGTAATTACGTATAAAATTATGCATCTAACTTTAAAATGTGGTTAATACAAAGTTGATTTTGCTATTTTAAAAATATAGGTATTATAATTAAATAATTTATATATATTCTTAGTTATAAAAAAATGGAAAATAAAGGTTTTTACGTTTGGTACGCTAGCATTTTTTAATTTAGTATTTCAAATGTATACTTTCTTTTTATATTTTAAGAATATTTGCATATTCGATTTGAGATCAATATTTTAGAATGTATTAATGTAAATTAATATTTAAAAATTAACAATTCGAACACTAAAAAAGTCCCTTCAATTCATTTGAAAGGACTTTTAATCAACATAATAATGTGGATTTTTTCTTTTTGTTGCCTGGTTTTGTGTCTGAATGGGTCTCTAAATGTAAAGCGACATTGTGAAGTCATCAGTTGTGGACGTAAAAACCTTCATCCCAAGGTTTCTCCCACCGGGTTCGTCCCAGCAACGAGAGAATGCATGTTGAGGAAGGGTTGTGTAGGTATCTCCTGACCATATATGATTACGATTTGTGTCCTCAGCGTAAAAGTAAAAATTTCCTTTGGTCGACCCAGTTCTTACAGTTCTCGTTCCTCTAGGCCCAACTTGATACCAGCCTACTTTTCTCCATACGCTACCAGCACAGCTTCGATCTACATGGGCGAAAGCTACCCACAAAGTTAAACTAGTGTCGTTCTTAAATGTAAGTGCCATTGTTGTTACTCCCTCCTGGTTTTGTATGATGATGTGTCACAAAGTCAGGGACAGGAGAATATGCATAATTTAAACCCAGATGAGAGCTAAATGTGCATTCGTCGCATTTAGCTCTACCTTCACTATAAGTATAGCTTGAAGGTACTGAAACTGTTGTAGGTACTTGGTTTATGTCATAAGTAGGTGCTATATGCCAAGGGTTTGTTCTATACTGTTGATATGGTATCTCATATTCATAAGGTGAATACAGAGTAGGTCCAAATGCAGGTACATAATACGGATGAAACAAAGACAATCACTCCTTATTATAACTGTATTTTTCCGACATTATATTTAGCTGTCTATGTTTTAGAAGATTGTCTATGTATAATTGGATGATTACCTAAGATACGTAACAAGACGGAAAACGAGAAAGTGTTTTCACCTACAATCAATTTGGCGGAAGTTTAGGTAAAAGTGTCTGGTAACTTTATTATTTTTAAGAATTATACATATTTTTATATTTTAAAAATAAATATCGTATATTCTAGATTATTATTATACAATATATCAATTAAATTATATATGAGAATGGAGAGTTTTAATTGGAATTATTAAGAAACAGTAGGGTTGGTACAAAACTAAACATATTAATAGCTATATCAAGTATCGCTTGTATAGTATTATCCCTAATAGGTTTTTCGGGACTAGAAAAAGGAAAGAATGCTTCCTCTAATATGTATGAGAACAGCTTATTGCCAATTGAATGGATAGGAATTGTAGAATCTAACTTTTATCATGTTAATATGAATTTTATGGAAATAATGGTGTCCAAAGATGAAAAAAGAATGAACGATTTAATAAAAGAAATGGATGGAATTCGAAAGGAAAACGATCAGTTATTAAAGCAGTTTGAAACTAAAGTTATTTCTAATAAAGAAAAAGAACTATATAGCAAATTTCATGAAGCGTTTAATGAATTAAGAACTCTGATGAAAAAAGCACAAGAATTAGGGAAATCTAATAATGAGGAAGCGTATGCCTATTATCTAAAAGAAATTGAACCTAATATGCAAAAAACAATTCAGTCAATTCGTGAATTAATTATATATAACAGCAACAATGCAAACCAGTTACAGAAAGTTAATAATAATAGTGCTCAAAATACAATGATAATGTTTGTGGTTATATCAATTTTAGCAATTGTCATAGTTATATTTATTGGATATATTATTAGATTTACTATACGAAAACCGCTTATTTTATTACAAAATGATATGGAAAAAGTAGCTGCAGGTGATTTAACAATACGTACGTCTTATAAAGCAAATAATGAGTTAGGAATTATTGTACAGTCTTTCAATAGTATGTTAGATAACCTACAACAATTAATTGCGAATGTTAAGGTGACAACACAAGAGGTGATTTCTTCTACGGAGGGGGTTTTACAAGACACAAAGCGAGCATCTAATATTTCAAATGAGATTGTTCAGACCATTTCTGAAGTAA
>NZ_JAKUFY010000199.1:0-5191 GCF_022663675.1 Bacillus cereus group sp. BfR-BA-01355 | reverse complement strand
TGGATACTTAGAGTGCCACAAACCTTGCGGTTTTTAGTGCACTCCTTATCCAACCTCACTTTCATCCCATGCCTAAAGGCGAGGGGCTTTCTCGTTCGGGAAGGGCTGTAATTGCATAATCATTTCTGTTCCACATTGATTACAGTTATACATGTACCATTCCCCTTTACTGGATAACACAATTCGTCTCTCTTATGTTCTTCCTGTCCTTGAAGTTAAAAATTATACTATTTTACTTTAAAAATATTCCTCTTATGCCACTTAAAGTATAATTTATTCTCCGGTTGAATTCCTATCTTAGCTTTTGGTATTAATCCAAATTTCAAATAATCTGTTTCCACTATTAATGAGGAAATATGCAGTCGTCCCTGGCCATCAAATGTGATAAACCCTTTATCATAAAGAGCATCATGATTACAGCACAGTAGTACACCGTTATACGGATCTAAGCGTTCCATACTTGTACTATCTTTCCATGGCTTAGAATGACTTGCTCTTAACAATTCTGGTAAATTTATTCCGCATAATGCACATTTTCCGTTCCAAACCTCCATTAATTCCTCTCTAAATTTTTGCTGTCCAATTCGGATTTTTGCTTTTACTTCGGATTCCGTCTCAGCTATAACTGGAATTAATGTGTTATTTTCTGTCCTTCTTACCGGATCAACTGCTAACTCTAATTGCTCATCATTTATTTTATAAATGTTTGAATCACCAATTAGTTCCATTAATTTAAGGGCTAATTCTTCATTACATGGATATAAATAACCTTGGTTTCCATTTGCATCTGATTGAAAAGGTGAATATTTAATTGGCAACAGGTGCGATATTTCTTCAAATTTCTCACGTATATTAATTGGTTTTTCTAACTCATGATATTTTAAAGATACCAAATAGCCTTCATCATTCCATTGATCATGACTTTTCATAATCGATGGTTTATTCGATTCCTTACAATCTTCTTCAGCGATACTAACTGCTACAATATTCCCTTTTACATAATGAAAGATCCGATCCCCCTCTTTTACATCCATCATTCTTTTCCATGAATGTGGTACATTACCGCCTCTATCCTTTTTAGGTGACCAAATAATTTCTAATCCTTTTTCCTCTTGATATGTATGCCCCTGCATAACAATAAAATGATTCATATACTCTCTCCTAAAGCGTTAACTCATTACGCTGTTTTCTATTTAATATAATACTAAAAAACTCTCCTATGATTAGCAAATTGTCTGTTTTATTTTAAATAAAAAACTACCTTCTCTAAAGGAAAATTCTGATATTCCTTTTACTCAACTATAGAGAAATTCAATTTTATAACCATTTATAAAAACAAAAGAGTTGACCCAAAAGGCCAACTCTTCTATTTAAAACTCTTTATTTCTCTTCTTCTTCTTTTTTTGCAATTTCCCGTTCATTTTTAGCGATTAAATCATGAAAATGTTCTTCTTTGTTTTCTTCAATATAGTTCATAAGGTCTTTAAGTTCCATTTATATCGCCTCCTGTATTTATTATACCAATAATATAATAAAATGTCAGGATAAAATCTATTAATTATTTTATAAAATTTATGCGATATAAATTACCTAAAAACAAGGACTGACTTCTCGTAAAACTGATCATTTCGAGATTCATCAACAATAATTTCTTTTACTCGTTTTGATTCTTTAAAAGCAAAAACTTCTGGTTCCTTTCCTGTATTATCATATAAAGTATAGCAATCTATTAAATCTTTAATTTTAGAAAATGTAGTAGCTACTTTCATATGACTTTCTTCAATAATATGTTCAGGAACCAATCTTCCTGTTACTTTAAAGCGCATATTAGATCGTTCTAAGGCAACTTTTATTGGGACATCCACAATGATTACTTTAATACTGAAATCCGCTTGTCTTAATTGTTGAATTAACTTTCTGTATTTCACTTCATTTTTCATTGTACCATCATACATAAAGTTTAGTTTTCTTTTTATACAGATCTTTAATAGTTTCATGGTAATATCACTGCTTTCATCATGAACTAAAAAAGCTGCTTGTTCCATTAACTCAATATTTCCAGATTCTATTAACTTTTGATATTCTGGTATTTTTTCTTTGATCTTATCAGGATCTATCCAAACCAGGTTTTGTTTCTGATGTTTATATCCCTTACTTACTAACTCTCCAATTGAACTTTTTCCAGCTGCAGAACCACCACCAAGTAATATAGCCTCAGGTTCTTGCTCTTGCTGTAATTGCCCCTTTAGAAGTGATTCAATAATCTCTTTATGTAAAAGCTTACGTTCTATTGTGTACTCTCCATTAATTACGTACTTTTCTCTAGTTGTTTTCAATTTTTTATTCTCCCCTTCTATAGATAAATTATTGTGTCCCTTTAAAAATTAGAGACCTTATCCTTTAATTGCACTTATTACTTCAGTTTTTTGAAATTTCTATACGATATTTCCCTTACTATAATTTCATATAACTCTTTTATCTAAGTTCTCTATCCTTTATTTCTTTATTTCTCATTCCTTCTAAACAACCGTCCTTCTCTGTGACTCAACACCTACTACATATATCTACTTAAACAAAAAAAGGCTTCTTTAAGTCGATTAATTGTGCATAGCAAAATAAGCTTTATACACTAATCGGCTCAAAGAAGCCCTTTCAAAATGAAAACAAGAACAAAACTTGTTTCTACAAATCTACAACTCTACCACAACACATAAGGTGTGGGAATAAACGGAATCAAATAGATAAACAATATAACTATATATTACATAATAAGGTTTTTATTATCAAGGAAATTTATAAAATTATTCTTAACACAAGTACTTTATTGGTTTCTATCAGATAATTTCTTCCTCTAAAACATGAAAGTTTGAAGCATTAATAAATTATAAAAGGACAGTTATCCTTAGATAACTGTCCTTTTATTAAATATACAATAAATTTATTATTCTTATCGTATATTAATTATTCAAACTTAATGTTTATTAAAATGGTAAATATGGTTTTGGATCTACTTGTCCACCTATATACTGATTCTTAATTTCGAAGTGCAAATGGTTCCCAGTAGAGTCGCCTGTACTACCTACTTTTCCTATTACTTGACCTTGTTGTACATGTGCCCCTACAGTAGTTAAAATTGTGTCCATATGACCATATAATGTCCAAAGTCCGTCTTCATGCCTAATAACCACCGCATTTCCATATCCACCAAATCCTTGACCTCTTACACCAAAACCAGCAAATTCTACAGTTCCTGATTTAGATGCCATTATTGGTGTACCCTTTGCCGCTGAGAAATCAATACCTTTATGTACTGTCCCCCAACGACTTCCATACCATGAGCTAACATTTGGATTTTTGATAGGCATTTGATATTTAGAAGAACCTGAATCTGTTTCATGCGGATTCATCCACTTGTCGCCTTCCCATGTTTTAATCTTTAACCATCCACTAGTTGTCCCATCTATTATTCTAAAATTCTGTGGATTATATACTGCTCCAGCGTTTGCTTTGCCTGAACTAAATGAAGGCTCGTTATACGCATAGAATGATTTGTTTATGAATCTTTCTTCTCCATCTAGATTCAGCCATTTCTCGCCTTCCCATGTTTTAACCTTCAACCATCCACTAGGTGTCCCATCCACAACTCTAAAATTCTGTGGACTATATAATGCCCCAGCGTTTGCTTTTGCTGCATTAAATGAAGCTTCGTTATACGCATAGAATGATTTGTTTATGAATCTTTCTTCTCCATCTGGATTGATCCACTTATAACCTTCATAAGTACCTACCTTCATCCAGCCATTTTCTTTTTTTTCTACTACTCCCCAATTTTGTGGGTTAAATGGTTCTCCATAATTTGCTTTCTTTGCATTAAATGAAGGCTCATTATACGCATAGATTGTTTTGTTGACAGTAATTTGTTCAGCCGTAGGATTCATCCACTTGTCGCCTTCCCACGTCTTAAATTTCAGCCAACCATCTGTTGTTCCATCTATTATTCTAAATGTTTGTCTTCCGTACTTCGCTCCGGCATTCGCAACCTTTGATGAGAAAGAAGGTTCATCATATGCATAGAAATCTCCCATGACACGTTCTTCCCCATTCAAGTTAATCCAAACTGGACCTTCCCATGTTTCAATCTTCCACCAGCCATTATCTCTTTTTTCTACGACTCCTACATTTTGGGCACCGTACTCTGATCCGCCATTTGTTTTAGCTGAAGTAAATGACGGTTCTTTATACCCATAGAATGATTGATTCACGTATTCTGAACTACTAGCAGCGTGAGTTACCATACTAAATGTCGAGATAGATAGAATAAAGAATAATAACATTACACCCTTTTTTAGCATATATTCTTTTCTCCCCTTTCGAATAATTTTATATTTCGATTATCACATTAACATATTTTCCTTTATTTTTCTATATTTTTACTGGAAAATTTTATCTTTTATTTCCACTTCTTATTCTCGGTTTGAATTCTCTTGATTTTTAGATTTATATAACTATACTATTATAGCGATAAACACAAATGCCCTATAGCAATTATCCAATAGCATCAATACTTTTAATTTATCCAGCTTCTTTTTATCTGAAGCTTTTAGCCAAACCCCATCTCAAAATGATACCAATTATAAAAAGACAGCTATTTTAGATAACTGTCTCTTCATTAAATCCAATTTAATTATTTTGAAAATCTAGCATACCCCAAGAAATGCTTCTGAGTGTATGGACTGTTTATCTTACTTTTAATTACACCTGTTGTTTCATCAGAAGCGTGAATATATTCACCATTTCCTAAATATATTCCTAAATGAGAAGGACCAGCTTTATATGTATTCTGTAAGAATACTAAATCTCCTGGTTGAGGATCACTTATTTTTGTAACCATGCCCCAGTATCCTGCAACACTTGTTCTCACAATGTTATATCCATTATTTTTAAATACATAATAAATAAAGCCACTACAATCAAATCCATTTGGTCCTGTCCCAGCTTCAACATACGGCTTTCCAAGTTGTTTTAAAGCTAAATCAATTACTCCAGAAGAACCAGAATCTGTTTGGTTTAGGTTCATCCACTTGTCGCCTTCCCATGTTTTAATCTTCAACCATCCACTAGTTGTCCCATCTATTACTCTAAAATTCTGCGGACTATATAATGCTCCAGCGTTTGCTTTTCCTGAACTAAA
>NZ_JAKUFY010000198.1:0-5238 GCF_022663675.1 Bacillus cereus group sp. BfR-BA-01355 | reverse complement strand
CTTCACAACTAGGGTGGTACCGCGATATTTTTGTCGTCCCTACGTATTTACGTAGGGGCGTTTTTTATTATTAGGGAGGAAGTGAACGTATTAGAAAAGAGTATTGATAGAACAATATAAATACCGAATTGTAACAAAGAAAAAGAGACAGAGAGGAGATTAATAAATGAATTCACAGCAATGGACATCGAAATTAGGTTTCGTATTAGCTGCAGCAGGTTCGGCAATTGGTCTTGGGGCGATTTGGAAATTCCCATATATGGCCGGCATTGGAGGAGGCGGAGCGTTCTTCCTAATTTTCATCGGTTTCACATTATTAATTGGTTTACCGCTATTATTAGCTGAATTTGTTATTGGAAGAAGTACACAAAAAGAGGCTGTTGATGCATATAGAGAGATTGCTCCTAAAACGTTATGGCCTTGGTTAGGTAAATTAGGAATTGTAACATGTTTCATATTACTTTCTTTTTACAGTGTTGTAGGAGGCTGGATTTTATTATATTTATGGAATGCAATTACAGGTAGACTATGGGAAGGAAATGGAGCATACGAAGCTACGTTTGGTGAAATCATTTCCAATCCATATTTAGCAGTTGGATCACAGCTATTATTCATTCTTATTACTATTTTCATCGTAAGTAAAGGTGTACAAAATGGTGTTGAAAAAGTAAATAAATATTTCATGCCAGCACTATTCGTTTTATTCTTTGTATTAATCGTTCGTGCACTTACATTAGATGGTGCTGGAGAAGGAGTTCGTTTCTTCTTACAACCTGATTTCTCACATGTAACATCAGAAGTTATTTTATACGCAATGGGGCAATCGTTCTTCTCGTTATCTGTCGGGGTAGCCGTTATGGTAACGTATAGCTCGTACTTACCGAAAGAAGAAAGCTTACCACGTTCAGCATTTTCTATCGTAGCATTAACTCTTGTTATTACATTACTTGCAGGACTTGCAATTTTCCCAGTTGTGTTCGCATTCGGAATGGAACCATCTCAAGGACCAGGACTATTATTTATCGTATTGCCAGCTATTTTCAGTAAAATGGCATTCGGAAAATTATTCTTCATCGTTTTCTTATTACTATTCTTCTTCGCTACGATTACATCAGCAATTTCGATGTTAGAAATTAGTGTTGCGTCGTTAACATCAAAAGGTAAAGGGAAACGTGAAAAAATGGCCTTAATCGTAGGGTTATTAATCTTCGTTGTTGGGGTACCATCAGCATTATCATTCGGTATATTAAGTGATCTGAAGATTTTCGGAAAGACAGTCTTTGATTTAGCGGACTATGCAGTAAGTAACGTATTAATGCCACTTGGTGTATTATTAGTTTCTATCTTTGTTCCTTTAAAAATGAAGAAAGATGTATTAATGAAAGAGCTAGGTGTAAGTAAAAATAAAGGTTATAAACTATTCGTATTATGGTTATTCTTACTTCGTTATATCGCACCAATTGCGATTATTATCGTATTCTTAAATGTACTTGGCATTATATAAAAAGAAAGGTGGCGTATCATACAAAGATACGCTACCTTTCTTTTTATTTTGCTCTTTTTTGCAATTCATTTACTGTTACGAACTGATAGCCCTTCTTAGATAAAGAATCTAAAATACCTTCAATCGTTTTTAAATTGTCATCAGACTCATCATACATAGAATGCAGTAAAATGATAGAACCTGGTTTTACATTTTTATTAACATATTTAATTTTATCAGCCGCAGATTTATAAAAAGTATCGGGCTCAAGATCCCATATAATCGTTTCAATATTATTTTTATTTAAATAATAGGGTAGTCCAATTAATTTTTTTCCGTTAGGCGGTCTAAAATCAATTTCGTCTGTAAATCCTGTTTGGCGGATTAATGAATTCGTTTTTTCTATTTCATCTTTAATAAAAGAAGGTGTTTTGAAAATCATTCTTTTATGAGAATATGTATGGTTTCCAAGCTGGTGCCCAGATTGCGCGATAGCTTCTCCTAATGATAGACTTTTCTCTAATTCATTTCCAATTAAAAAGAAAGTAGCTTTAGCGTTGTATTTATCTAGTAACGGTAATATTTGTTTTACATTGTTAGTAGGGCCATCATCAAAAGTTAAAGCGATCACTTTTTCATTTGTTTCTACGCGTTGTGTTAAATCTCCAAATAATTGAAAGCTTCTTGCGTTCATCAATTTGTATGTTCCGAATAATGCCGTGATAATAAAGAATAGTGTAACGATTGTAATGATAATTTTTTTCCTCATAACGTAACCTCACAATGATTTTTGATTCAATAAAAAGTATTATATCAAAATTAATTATTTATTGCTGAAAAAGTATGAAGATGCAAGGAGAGGGATTTTATCATATAATAAAATGCAAAAGGTATATTAGGAGGTGTTTATATGGCGATTATAATTCAATTGCCAGACACTGCAACGTCTCATGCAAAGCCAAGTATGGAAATGGCGATACTTTGCGTGAGGTAGACAAGTAATATACAATCGCCTATATGAGCTCGTATCATTTTTTATATTTGGCTTTGCACCTTATTGAAATGAACCATAAAAAATAAGGGGCGAGCAGAAATGAAATACGTAAAAGCTAATGCTGTTTTACCAGAGAGTTTAATTACTGAAATTCAAAAGTATATACAAGGTGAAACAATTTACATTCCGAAACAAGAAACGAAACATTATAAATGGGGTACACGATCTGGCGGAAGAAAACAACTAGATGAAAGAAATAAAGCAATTAAAGAAGCGTTTAAAAGTGGGATTGCTATTCATCAACTTGCAGAAGAATATTTTCTTTCTGGGGAAACGATTAAAAAGATTGTGTATTCTAAATAAGAGGAAAAGAGTCTGATTCATATATTACTTTGAATCAGACTCTTTTTGTTTTGTATTTATTGGATGTGAATGGACATGATAATAGCGACAATGTGCCATTTTTTACTAAATTGGATACATAACATTTGAGTGAAAAGCAGAAAGGTGAACATATATGAATCATCTTGGACAAATAACGATAGAACTTTTTGTTGGTTTTTTTGTTTTATTAATTGCTACTAAAATATTAGGGAAAACACAAATATCGCAGCTAACACCTTTTGATTTTATTTCTGCCATTGTACTCGGAGAATTGGTTGGAAATACGATATATGACCCTGAAGTGAAAGTCTGGTCCATTTTATATGCGGTACTAGTATGGACAGTATTAATTTACGCAATAGAAGTGATAACGCAAAAATATAGGGGGACAAGAAGGTTTTTTGAAGGATATCCTTCTATTATTATTCGTAATGGATATATTGACAGAGATCAATTAAAATCGAATCATTTGGATATAAACCAATTACAACAAATGCTTAGGCAACAAAAAGATATATTTTCAATCCGAGAAGTTGAATATATGATATTGGAACCTAATGGAAACATAAGCGTTCTGAAAAAAAGTAAATACGAATCTCCTACTATAAATGATTTAAGTTTAAAACATAAGCCTGTATACTTACCAATTTCATTAATTAGTGATGGGAAAGTAGTTAAGGATAATTTGAGGGAAGCAGGATTTGATGAAGGGTGGCTTTATAAACAAATAAAGCAAAAAGGAATTACTAAATTTGAAGACGTATTATATGCGGAATGGAAAACAGATGATGGCTTCTTTTGTCAGGAAATGCAGCGGTAGAGAATAAGTGATGTATGTAATGTTTGTTTCTAAGTTATCTTTTACATATCAAAAAACGTAATCATTGTATACAATAAAACTAGATCAACAATTTGTATGGAGTGATAAAGATGGAAGCGTTTATTAGAAGTGATCAATATAATTTTATAAAATCACAAGCTTATATTTTAGCAAACGGGCATGCAACGGCAAACGATAGAGGTGTAATTCAAGCGTTAAAATCACTTGCGATTGAAAAGATAATACATGTATTTGAGAATTTAACCGATGAACAGAAAGAGTTAATTGATACGGTATTAACAGTTCAAAATAGAGAAGATGCAGAATCATTTTTAATGAAAATAAATCCGTATGTAATTCCGTTTCAAGAAGTTACAGCACAAACATTAAAAAAATTATTTCCTAAAGCAAAAAAGCTAAAACTTCCCGATATGGAAGAACTGGATATGAAAGAATTATCTTATTTAAGCTGGATTGACAAAGGATCAAGCAGGAAATTTATTATAGCGAAAAATGATAAAAATAAGTTTGTTGGTCTGCAAGGAACGTTCCAAAGTTTAAATAAAAAAAGTATTTGTTCATTATGTCATGGGCATGAAGAAGTAGGGATGTTTTTAGTTGAAATTAAAGGTGATGTACCAGGAACTTTCGTTAAAAAGGGAAACTACATTTGCAAAGATGGTGTAGCTTGCAATCTGAATATGAAATCGCTAGATAAATTGAACGATTTTATTGACCGCTTGAAGAAATAACGAGAAAACCTCTAGTATTTAAACTGGAGGTTTTTATTTTTTGAAGAAGTAAAATAAGCTTTCTTTGTAAATGTAGATTTATAATGAAATTTGATAAAAATATCTATTATGATACAGTTGCTTATATGCAAGGAGGTAAAACATGGATTACATTTTACCGAAAGAAAAATTGAAGCGATGGCCAAAAGATACGATAGCGGCGGGGCGTGGTCATACTGTTGGTCTTAAATCGGATGGCACGGTAGTAGCGGTGGGCCGGAGTAAAGAAGGAGAATGCAATGTATGTGGCTGGCGAGATATTGAAGCAGTTGCAGCAGGCAATGTTCATATGGCGACGAACACAGGTAATGCTCATACAATCGGTCTTACATGTGACAATACTGCGATAGCAGTGGGTTGGAATAAGCATGAACAATGTGATGTAAACGATTGGCATAATATTGTAGCGGTTGCGGCAGGGTGGCGTCGTACTATTGGCCTTAAATCGGATGGCACGGTAGTAGCGGTGGGCCGAAATAAAGAAGGAGAATGCAATGTAAGCAGTTGGCAAGGTATTGTGGCAGTCACAGCGGGTGACTGGCATACAGTCGGTCTTAAATTGGACGGCACATTGACGACTGTGGGAAATAATCGATATGGTCAATGCAATGTAAGTAGCTGGCGAGGTATTGTATCGGTCAAGGCTGGGTATCTTCATACTGTTGGTCTTAAACGAGACGGTACGGTGACAGCAGTGGGGAATGATAAACATAACCAGTGTGATGTGAGTGGCTGGATAGATATTGTAGCAATAGCGGCTGGTACG
>NZ_JAKUFY010000197.1:0-5290 GCF_022663675.1 Bacillus cereus group sp. BfR-BA-01355 | reverse complement strand
CCTGGAACACCGGGTCCAGAAAAACCGGAAAAAGAATTACCAAAGACAGGGCAGAAAATGCCTGTGGAACCATATATGGGAGCACTTCTTGTAATGATGAGTTTTGGATTACTCGTATTAGGTAGAAAACAGCAGAGATAATAAAAGTGAAAAGGTATCCTCAAAGTATTTGAGGATACCTTTTTTAACATAAAAAAGGCATCTAGCAAAAGAACTAGATGCAAATAAAAACACTTGGGAAGACAAAATTCTTCCCGTTTCCCGTATGTAATTATATCAAAAAAATTATAAAAAACTAGTTATATTTAAAATATAATTTTAAAAAAAGTTATATACATAAATAATTGCAATACTCGCAGTTTTCTCTTTCTGAAAAATACATTTCTTTAATTTTGAATATTAAGACTAATGTTGAAAAATCTTCAGATAATTAGAAAAAATAACCAAAAGGATATATAATATTGCTTAAGAAATAGTTTTAATGGATTACATATATTTCATTTGGTGTATTAATTGAATATCATAATTTTAAATTTTATTAAGCAAGAATCTCGGTTACTTATTGCATTTCTAACATAGGGTGAGAAAGAAAAATACAATAGTGTGGAGGTTTTTATAATGACGTTTGTTCTTAGTAAAATGAGTGGCTTTAGCATAGAAGAAAAGGTACATGAATTTGAATCTAAGGGATTCCTTGAAATCTCAAATGAAATCTTTTTACAAGAGGAAGAGAATCATCGTTTATTAACACAAGCACAGTTAGATTATTATAATTTGGAAGATGATGCGTACGGTGAATGCCGTGCTAGATCTTATTCAAGGTATATAAAGTATGTTGATTCACCAGATTATATTTTAGATAATAGTAATGATTACTTCCAATCTAAAGAATATAACTATGATGATGGCGGTAAAGTTAGACAGTTCCATAGCATAAATGATAGTTTTTTATATAATCCTTTAATTCAAAATATCGTGCGTTTCGATACTGAATTTGCATTTAAAACAAATATAATAGATACAAGTAAAGATTTAATTATAGGTTTACATCAAGTAAGATATAAAGCTACTAAAGAAAGACCATCTTTTAGTTCACCTATTTGGTTACATAAAGATGATGAACCAGTAGTGTTTTTACACCTTATGAATTTAAGTAATACAGCTATTGGCGGAGATAATTTAATAGCTAATTCTCCAAGGGAAATTAATCAGTTTATAAGTTTGAAGGAGCCTTTAGAAACTTTAGTATTTGGACAAAAGGTTTTCCATGCCGTAACGCCACTTGGAACAGAATGTAGTACTGAAGCTTTTCGTGATATTTTATTAGTAACATTTTCTTATAAGGAGACAAAATGAGAGAGAATAAAATAATTATGATTTCTGGAGCCAATAGTGGTATAGGTCATGCTTGTATAAAATACTTTTTAGAAAAATCCTTTCATGTAATAGCTCTTGATATTAATAATAATAACTTAATAGATTATATGAAAACAGATATGCCTTTGAAAGTAGTGCAAATTGATTTAAGTAATAGTGAAGCGATTCATAATCTTTTTACTCAATTAGATTTAGAAAAGCTTTCTCCTGATATATTAATAAATGCTGCTGGTATTCGAGAGATAACACCTGTTTTAAATTTATCCGATGATATGTTTAAAAAAGTAATTGATGTAAATTTAGTAGCCCCATTTATACTTTCTAGGGAAGTAGCGAAGCGATGGTGTGAATCGAAAATAAAAGGTTGTATTGTGAATATAGCATCGGTTTCTGGATTAATGGCTGAACCAGAGCGAGCTGCTTATGTGGCATCAAAGCATGCCTTAATCGGATTGACTAAACAGATGGCTATGGAATTTGGGAAGCAAAATATAAGAGTAAATAGCATTTCTCCTGGTGTTATTAGAACTGAACTTACAGAAGAATACTTTAGTAATAAAGCCTTGATGTCTATGATAAAAAGTAATCAATCTTTAGATACTTGGGGGTTGCCCCAGGATATTGTTTCATGTATTGAGTACTTGATTTCTGATCAGGCCCGCTTTATTACTGGTTCTAATTTTGTAATTGATGGTGGTTGGACTGCTGGGAAAAACTTGTAGTTGAGTGTTTTTGAGGAAAAGCACCTGTCCTTTTTTAGGCTGGTGTTTTTCTCACTATAAACAGATTTTTTTATTGGAGGGGGATTAATTTGCTTCAAAAAAGTTTTAAGCAAGAGAAAACGGTACCGGCCTTAAAGATGATAGCATCAATGGTTATCTTTGGATCAGTTGGATTTTTTTCTGTTCAAACAAACTTGCCTTCGTTTGAATTAGTGTTTGTAAGGTGTATTTTTGCGACAATATTTTTAAGTGTATGCTGGTTGCTTACAGGGCAATATAAACAAGATAAATGGGAACGAAAAGAAGTTATTCAAGTTTTAATATGTGGCTTTTTCTTAGTATTTAATTGGGTTTTCTTATTTAAAGCCTTTGAAAATATGTCAGTTACAATTGCTATCTCAGTTTATCATCTTGCACCAGTAATTGTACTGTTAATTGGAAGTATCGTCTTTAAAGAAAAATTAACATTAATATCTATCATTTCAATAATTGTGTGTTTTGTGGGAGCTTTATTAATTGCTGGTATCGATGGAAGCTTCTCTGTAGGCTCATTAATGTCTTCAGGTATGATATGGGGATTTCTTGCAGCTCTCTTTTATGCATTTACAACTTTATTTGGTAAAGGGATTAACAAAATGAGTGCGTATGCAATGACATTTTTACAAACATTCTTGGGGATATTTCTTTTAATACCATTTATAGATTTAGATGCTTTTAGTGGCCTCACTCAAAGTAATTGGACATATATTATAGCTACTGGTTTTATTCACACTGGGATAGTGTATTATCTGTTTTTTGATAGTTTACGCCATTTATCTACAAAAACAATCTCAATATTAGTTTTTTTAGATCCGGCAGTGGCAATATTATTAGATACTGTACTTACTGGATTCCGTCCAACTTTAATGCAAATAACAGGAATTCTTTTTATTTTTATTGGCATGACTTTAACATTAAAAAAATCTAAAGATAAAAAACTGAGTCAAAAAGAAAATCGAATTGAAAGCGATGCTAGTATATCTCAACAATGATGAAATATATTGTGTATAAAACGATAAACCTTGCATGAATCATGTAAGGTTTATTTTAGTTCAATATAATTCATATTTATAATATATAATTTTCAAAACTGGGTATGTTTTTCTTTAATATGCTTTTGATTCAACTATTTTATTTGACTATAAATTTACAAAAATGTATATAAAACCTTGTTTTTTGATAATATATAAGTAATAAATTCATAGAATTGGAGTGATGAGATGCAGCCGTTAGAAAGGGAGATTCATTCTAATATGCTGAAAGTGTGGAGGATGCACGCTTTAATTGGGGCGGCAGTTATACTAACAGTCGTAATTGCATATTTCTTTTTCATGATTAACTTTAACTGGTGGGGGTGGTTGTTTGGACTATTAGTAACAGGAGCCATTACATTTATTCCACTTGATTATTTTGTGTTTCCAAATTTACGTCAGCGCTATTATAGTTACAGATTAAATGAAGAAGAGATTGAGATTCAAAAGGGAATGTTTGTTGTAGAACGCGTACTTATTCCGATGATCCGTGTGCAGCACGTAACGATTGAGCAAGGGCCGATTATGAGAAAGTATAATTTAGCAGAATTACACATTTCAACAGCCGCAACTTCTCATAGTATCCCAGGTTTAACGAAAGAAGAAGCAGAACAGCTGAAAAGACAAATTGGAGAACTTGCGAAAGTGAGTGATGAGGATGTATAAGAGGCAACATCCGATCACGATATTGTTAGGTATTAGGGTTGCGAGTTTGTTGCCACTTATTATTCTTGTTTTATTTAAACCTGATGAACAAGTGGAACCTTGGTATTTATTTTATCTTTTCCTTCTGGTTGTTTTATTCATCATGGCTATTTTTTCAACAATTAAATGGTATTTTAAAGTGTACTGGATTGAGAATAATATGTTACATGTAAAGCACGGTGTTTTTGTAAAGAAGGAAAGCTATTTAAATAAAGAGCGTGTACAAAATATTAGTACGTCTTCTAACTTCATTTATCAAATGCTCGGACTCATGAAGTTAAATATAGAAGTAGCCGGTGGTGGTAATGAACCAGAAGTGATGTTGGCTGGTATTAAAGAAGACGAGGCAAAACATTTAATCTCTGTATTACATAAGAAAGAAACTACTGTAAAAGAAGAAATAGAAGAGGAAGAAAGCAAGACGGTTTATCAGTTAACAGCGAAAGAGGTTTTAGCCGCAGCGATTACATCTGGTCGGTTCGGACTAGTGTTCTCTGGACTAGTACTTCTTTACACAAAGTTTGATTTTGTTCTTCCTGAAGGATTCACAAGTAAAGTAGAAGCGTATGTGATGGGAAACGGTGTTTATAAACTAATTGTAATTGCATTAATTTTAATGGCAATTTCATGGATTATTTCCACGGCTGGATATGTGTTGAAATATGCAAACTTTAAAATTGAGCGAAAAGGGGAAGAGATTCGTATCGTTCAAGGATTATTTGAAAAGAAAGAGTTTGTCTTAAAATTGCACCGCATTCAAGCGATTACTGTAAAAGAAGGTATGCTTCGCCAGCCGTTTGGCTATTGTGCTGTTGAAGTGGAAGCAATACAAAGTATTGGAGCAGCAAGTAACGAAGTAATGTTGCATCCATTTATGAAGAAAAAAGATGTACAGCACCTGCTCACATATTTAGAGTTACCTTATGAAATCGAAGCGGAGATCGTTCACTTACCAAAAACAGCGTTGCGTCGTTATTTCATTATGGGCTGGTTAATAAGTATCATACTCACAGTTCTAATTGCCAGCGTGAGTATATATTTTAAACAATATATTGCGTTGTTTGTTATTTTACCGTTATTTATCGTGTTTTCGTTACTTGCGTATGCTAGATATAAAAGTGGTGGTTATGAATTAAGAGAAAATCAACTAACGGTTGTATATCGTAATTTTTCGAAATATACAGGAATAATGCGAAGAAGACATGTTCAAGCAGTAGGTTATAATCAATCGTATTTTCAAAGAAAAGATGAATTATGTACAACTCTTGTAGCGGTAGCCGGGCGCGGTTATGAAGTAAAGCATATGAGAAAAAAAGATTCGCTTCGTATATATAATTGGTACAAAGAAAAAGGAAACACCGGTGTGTAATGGTGTTTCCTTTTTGTCATTAAATCGATATCTTTAGTCGAATCGTT
>NZ_JAKUFY010000196.1:0-5291 GCF_022663675.1 Bacillus cereus group sp. BfR-BA-01355 | reverse complement strand
AAACTTCCAACCAAATTGCATTATTCCTGGTCAACAACCTACTGAAAATGTTGTAACTGAGCAACCAACAGCTAAGCCAGAAACTCAAAAGCCTGCTGAGCAAAAACCTGCCGAGCAAAAGCCTGCTGAAGAAGTTCAAAAACCAGAAGCTCAAAAGCCTGCTGAAAACAACAATACTCAAAAACCTGCTGAACAAAAACCAGCTGAGCAAAAGCCTGCTGAAGAAGCAAAATCTTTAAGCGAGTTCGAACAACGTGTTGTTGAATTAACAAACGCTGAGCGTACAAAGCAAGGCTTACCAGCACTAAAAATCGATACTGAATTAAGCAAAGTAGCACGTATTAAGTCTGAAGACATGCAAAAAAACAACTACTTTGATCATAACAGCCCTACATACGGGTCTCCGTTTGACATGATGAAGAAATTTGGTATTTCTTATACATCTGCAGGTGAAAACATCGCTCAAGGCCAACGTACACCTGAAGAAGTAGTACAAGCTTGGATGAACAGCGCTGGACACCGTGCAAACATCTTAAATAACGGCTTCACTCACATCGGTGTTGGTTATGTAGAAAGCGGCAACTACTGGACACAACAATTTATTACAAAGTAAATAGATTAAAAGAGTCTTCTCATAATGAGAAGACTCTTTTTCAAGTTTCATAGCTTTCTATTATGTATGAATAGAAAATATAGAACATAAACAACATAGATCCACAGCTTATTACACTAAGCAATATATAAAATCCCCACTCTAAGTTCAAAAACAATGAAAACAATATGCCACATGCCATCACTTGAAAAATCCGTCTACTTACTAAACGAATTTTTTGTAATTTAATTGGATCTTTTTCTTTGCCTTTTATTTTCTTAAATTCTTTACTCAGCATAAAAAGAAACATACTAATCCCAATCGTTAATCCTGTTTGAAAGAATATAAAATCTCCAAAATTAATCAAGAGAATAAGCATATGAATAAACAACATAAATAATGTAATTTTCTTTATAAATCCGCCTATAATACAATGCTCTCTTTCATTAAACTTAAATATATTATGTGAAATAATATACAAAAATCCATATGAAAAAATAATAAAACAAGGAATAAATGCTACTACAACTTGTTTACTCATAAACTCGTTTGGCTCACCATTTACGTTCCAATGTACTGCCATACGATTTGGTAAATAGGGGTAAAGACATAGAGTAACTAAAAGACAAGCGAAAAATATCCCAAGTACATACTTATATTTGATCAAGTAATTCTCACCTCTCTTTTCTCTTAACGGCTTCGCTTCTTTTAGAGAAATCCCTGCAAAAATCTACTTTTTTCAAATTAAAACTTATACTTTACGCATTTTCTTTTTGAAATTCTTTTATTTTATTATTTAATTTTGTAGGAAACGGCACATCAACTTCAATCGCTTCTTTCGTAATTGGATGCAAGAAATTTATCTTCATCGCATGTAATGCTTGACTGGACATATATTTTGTTTGCCCACCATATAATACATCCCCAACTAGTGGATTACCATTATGACTCATATGAACACGAATTTGATGCGTTCTACCCGTTTCTAATTGTAACGTTACGAAAGTCGTGTTTTGCTTCTTAAAATACTTTTCTACTTTATAATATGTGATAGCTTGGTCACCTTTTGGAGAAATACGACGCCTTGTAGCATGATGGCGATCCCTTCCGATAGCAGCATCAATCGTTCCTTGTTTCTTCTTTACTTTCCCTTCAACGAGCGCTGCGTACGTTCTTTTAATTTTTCGTTCCATTAATAAACGATCCATAATTGCACCAGCAATTCTATGCTTAGCAAACACGACACCACCTGTCGTATCTTTATCTAAACGATGAATATGACGAACCTTCGTCTCTAAACCTTGCATTTGAAAATGAAAAGCAACAAGATTTGCAAGCGTCCTGTTTCCACCTTTTTCAGCAGGATGTGTGTCCATTTGCTCTGGTTTATTTACGATGAGTACGTGATCATCTTCGTATACTACATGTAATTCACCATATTCTGGATCTACACCGTACTCTTCCTCCGCAAACATATGAACTTGTAACTTATCGTTCTCTTTTAAAAGCTCATTCCATCTTCTTTGTTCCCCGTTAACCGTAACACCTTTTTCCATACGAAGCTGATGTAATAGCTTTTTCGGTATTTCCCATTCTACTTTTAATACCGATTCAATACTTATACCATTCCATTTAGCTGGAATGGTAATTTCACACCATTCGCCCTTTTTCTTTGTTTCCATACTGTTTATCACCTTATTTCTATTGATTCTCTCATTGTAACGGAAAACACACTTTGATGCACCGTCAAAAATAGAGGACAGTCTTATAATAGACTGCCCCTCAAGCTCTAAGCCTTTTCATTTCTAACAATACTTCTTCAGCTTTTTGTTCATACGATAAATCTTTAAAGAAATCTGCCAACCTTTTATAATCATTGTAAGCATCTAATAAATCGTCCATCCTTTCTATTTTCATCACTTGTTGTTTTTGTTTCATTTTTACTGGATAACGATAACCTGATACTTCTTGTATTTTGTAATACTCATCCTCTACTTGAACGACCTTTACAAGTTCTTCCTCCTCTGCATCCATCGTATACCCGTCAAATTCTCTAAGTAGTTCATAAATGATATGAGTCCATTCATCTTTTGGATAAAATCCCTTTTCTAACCGATAACCGACAATGCGATACATATGCCCATCGTTTTCTGCAAACTGTACTGTATCATTTAACTTAAACTTAAAATAACGAAACATTGCCTTCACCTACTTGTATGTAATGTTCTTATCACATACTATTTGCAAAATGTAGGTCTTGCTATTCATAAAAAAATGCTCATCAATATGATGAGCATTTTTTTATGATGACTTTTCTCGTTTTTTTCGAAATGGCAACCACCAGTTCCAGTCTCCAAATAACTTCATTAAGCTTGGTACGAGCATAAGACGAATAATTGTTGCATCAAGAAATATTGCTAATGCGACGCCAAGCCCCATCTGCTTTACTGGTAAAATATCAGTAAATGCGAATGCACCCGTTACAACAATCATTATTAAAGCAGCTGATGTAATGATTCTACTTGTTGAAACGAGCCCTTCTAACGTTGCTTGATCGTTATCTCCTGTTTCTTCATAGAGCTCATGAATGCGTGAAATAAGAAATACTTCATAATCCATACTAAGCCCAAATACGAGGCCAAAAATGAAGATTGGTAAGACAAACAGAACCGGACTCGCTTCTAAACCGAAATGACCACCTTCAAATAACCAAACAACAATTCCAATAGTTGCACTTAAACTAAGTATATTCATAATAATTGCCTTAATTGGAATGAGTATAGATCGGAATGCAAATAATAATATAACAAAGGTCGATCCAAATATAACAGACATACCAATTACAACTTTATCTTTAATTTCATCTTCTAATTCTTGTTGAAACGTCGTCATTCCGCCTAGATAATACGTAACATCCGTTTCTTTATAGTTCTTTTTAAAGTCACGCACCCACTGTTTTGCAGTCTCTGTACGTGGTTTTGTTTTCAAAAAGACTTCTATCGTCGTCTTATTCCCTTTCGTGTATGCTTCAAATACAGGAGTTAGTTTCGCTGACTCTGGCGACTGCAATATTCCAACAACTTGATCTGCTTTCATTCCAGTTAACCCGTCGTATAAACTTCTTACTTCATGTACTTTCTTATCATCTTTTAACTTTTGAACGACTTCTTCTATCTTTTGTAGACTTTCTTTTTCTTTCATATCTTCTTTCGTCTCTACAACTAACATAACATCAGCGTGTGTTTTGACAGTTTCATTAAATGCTTCTTCATACTTTTCATATGCAATCCTTGTATCACTCTTTTCAGGTAAAGCTTCAACACCAGGGAACTGCAAATTAGCTGTACGTAACGGCAATAAGCAAATAACAATAAATGTTGTAACAACAATAATCATTGCGATTGGATGTTTCATTACAAATTGTGCAAATTTACGCCATGCTTTTGCCGGCGTATGTGCTACTTGATTCTTTTTTAATATTCTTTTACCTATTAACGATAATAGCGCTGGAAGAAGTGTGAGTGAGAATAAAATACTCATAATCACAACAATCATTCCGCTAATCGCGACAGATTGAATATAATCTATCTTAAAGAAAAACAAACCTGACAACCCAACAAATACGCATAATCCTGAAAATACAATTGCACGTCCTGCCGTCTGATATGTAATTGCTATCGCTTCTTTTACCTTTCGTTTAGCAACTTCCTCTCGAAAACGGTTCACAAATAATAGCGCAAAATCAATAGATAGTGCAAGTCCAATCATCGGTGCAACGTTTAACACGAAAATAGAAAGTTCTTTATCCACACCGATAAAATACAATATACCCATCGTGCTAATAACACTAAGCGCCCCATTCAAAATCGGTAAAATTGATGCCAAAAGGCTACCAAACGAAAATAGTAATACAAGAAACGCAATTGGTAATCCAATCATTTCTGCTACTTTTAAATCATTTTGCGTTCTTTCATTAATCTCTTGATTAATTTTCGGAAATCCTGTAGGTGTTACTTTTAATGCTACATTACTTTCTTTCTCAATCTCATCAGCAAATTGTAATGTCTTTTCCATTCTTTCTTTATTTGTTTTCCCGGAAAATAAAATTGTCGCATAACCGATATCACCTTGTAGCATTTCTTTATTTTGGATTGGGTGATGGAAAGATTCATAGTTCTCTTTCTCTTGAACATTCTTTACAATTTCATCTATTCGTTTTTTAAATTCCTCATGCGAAGCATCTTTATTTTTCTCAAAAACGAGCAGAAGCGTATCTTGAGACCTCTTAAAATCTTTATCTAAAATTTCTTTTGTTTTTTGATAGTCGCCTTCCGTTTGGAAACCGTCACCACCTAATACTCCCGGTAGCTTTGGAGCAAAAATCCCAAGTGCGATTGCGAGCAACAGTAACGCTACAATTACTGTATAACGAAATTGATACAAAAAAGCTCCTAACTTGCCCCACTTATCAACTTTATGAACATTTGTCTTCACACATTTTCACCTACTTTAAATAATTCAATTGTCACTTATACTGTATCATATCTTTATACAAACAAAAAACGCCTAGGAACACTATAATGATAGTTGGTCTGCCCCCATTTGGTGAGACAAAGAAAAAACACCTAGATAACATGTTTCCTATAAGCTATAGGTGACATATTATCTAATTTTCTCTGAATCCGTTCATTATTATAGT
>NZ_JAKUFY010000195.1:0-5331 GCF_022663675.1 Bacillus cereus group sp. BfR-BA-01355 | reverse complement strand
AACGGCCGTACAGGTTACGTAAGTGCAGACTTCGTTAAGTTTGTAAAAGGCGGAGTAAATAACGTTACAAATAACAATAACGTTACAAATAACAATAACGTTACAAATAACGTTCAACAACCAGGTAAAGACGTACAAAAACCAACAACAGGTGGAGATACATCTTCAATCGCTGGATTCGCTAGATCTTTAAATGGTTCACCATACAGAACTGCTGGTACAACACCTGCTGGTTTTGACTGCAGTGGATTCATTCACTACGTATTAAATCAAACTGGTCATAAAGGCGCTCGTCAAACAGTTGCTGGATACTGGAGCTCTAAAACAAAAACTAGCAATCCACAACCAGGTGATTTAGTATACTTCCAAAATACTTATAAATCAGGTCCTTCTCACATGGGTGTTTACTTAGGAAACGGTCAGTTCATTAGTGCAGAAACAGATGCAACTGGTGTACGTATTAGTTCTGTAAGTAACTCTTACTGGAGCAAGCACATTTTAGGTTACACAAAAGCATACTAAGAAAAAGTAGTTTTATATACTTTTCGTATAGAGAAAAGGCTTTCCAAGGAAACTTGGGAAGCCTTTTTATAGTTGAATAAATTGGAAGTTTAATAGTTTTTATTTTAATTTTCCATTTAAAAATCGATCATATAAGTCGTGGAAATAGTTAGGACGAAATAAGTTCGCTGCATGTCCTGCTAAAGGTATTTCCTTGTATAGAACGTTAGGTAAAATAGATTTCAAATCAAATAGACAAGATTTATAGAGATGATCATGCTCTCCCATTACCCATAGTATAGGGTGAGGAAGTGATTTTAATTTAGATTTTAAATCGAATTCTAACCGATGTCGTAATGACTGGGCAATTATGGATGAATGTAATTGTAATCCGAAACGGTAGTAAATATTTCTTGAAATGACTGCGAATGGATTTGCTTTTAGTATACCACTTGGAAAAATAGTATTTGCGTATTGAGAGAGCCATTTAGAGTATTCATCTCCTCGCTTCTCCCAAAAATTTTGAAATACATTATATAAACGAGAAGGGTTATTGTAATGTCCTCCAATATGACAAATACTTAATACTTTTTCTGGATGCATTTGTGCAAAAATTGTAGAGATGTAACAGCCGTAACTTAGTGCACAAATATGAGCTTTTTTAATATTTTCTTGTTCATATAAGTTTAATAATTGATCTACGAGGCGCTGTAATGAAAAGTCGATTGCTTCTCCTTTATCATCACCGTGACCTAATAAGTCATAAGTTATAATGTTGTAGGAGGCAGAAAATCGTTTTTGCTCCTTTTTGAAGGCGCGACGATTACCAACTAATCCATGAATAAAAATAATTGTTTCCTTTTCAGAATGTATATTTGTTTGCAAAAAGGATACTCCTTTCACTAACTGGAGATTTATATCGTGTTGTAAATTATTTATAATTTACATAGAATAATATTAAGTACCAGGTAATAATATCAGATGTTTATATCTGTTGTAAAGATGAGTTTTTATGTATATTTTGTAAAAATAGAAAAAGTGTGTTTACATTCAGTTTACATTTGTATCGTATTCTAATTTTAGAAAGAACAGTTTTGTTTAACACGAGGAGATGAACAGGAATGGAAGTTAGAAATGAAATGAAGAAAAAAGGGAGTTGGAGGCAGTTTTTACGCCTTATTCAAGATACAAATCCTCCGAAAGGAATTTTAGTTTTTGCATTATTAATGAGTTTGCTTTCTACGGGAGCGAGTTTATTTATTCCCATGCTAACAAAAGGATTAGTAGATAATTTTTCGCTTTCTTCAATTAGTGCAGGACAAATTGTTGGGTTAGTTGCTTTCTTTGTAATGCAAACTATTGCGGCAGGGTTATCTATATATTTACTAAATTACATCGGTCAGAAGATTGTAGCGGGACTAAGAGAACGTTTGTGGAAAAAGGTACTTATCTTGCCGGTATCTTATTACGATCAAAATAGAACAGGTGATACGATTAGCCGTATGACGAATGATACAGGTGTAGTGAAAACGTTAATTTCTGAGCATTTGTCAAACTTATTAACAGGTGGTATTTCAATTGTTGGATCGTTAATTGTATTATTTGTTTTAGATTGGAAAATGACTGCGTTACTTTTAACGGTTATTCCGTTGTCTGTATTAATTTTAGTTCCACTTGGACGAAAAATGTATAAGATTTCAAAAGCGCTTCAAGATGAAACGGCATCTTTTACAAGTGTGTTAACGCAAGTGTTATCGGAAGTTCGTTTAGTGAAATCTTCAAATACAGAAAAAAGAGAATATGAAACGGGTAATACAGGTATACAAAAGTTATTACAATTTGGTTTGAAAGAAGGAAAAGTGCAAGCATTAATTTCGCCAGTTATGTCGTTTGTTTTAATGGCATTACTTGTTATTATCGTAGGATATGGCGGGATGCGAGTTTCTAGCAGTGCATTAACAACTGGTGAACTTGTAGCGTTTATTTTGTATTTAGTTCAAATTATAATGCCGATGAGTCAATTATCTATGTTCTTTACACAATTTCAAAAGGCAATCGGTGCAACGGAAAGAATTAGTACGATTTTAGAATATGAAGTAGAAGATCATGAAACTGGTGTGAAAGTGGCAAATGCTAAGCAGCCGATCGTTCTTGAAAATGTACATTTTGAGTATAACGAAGAAGAGCAAGTTTTGAAAAATATTGATTTTACAATTGAATCTGGAAAAGTGACAGCGATTGTAGGACCAAGTGGTAGTGGGAAAACAACGTTATTCTCATTACTGGAACGTTTTTATGAGCCAACTAGTGGTGCTATTAAATTAGGAAAAGAATCAATTACGAGTTATTCATTAGAGTCATGGCGACGTCAAATCGGTTACGTATCACAAGATAGTCCGTTAATCGATGGAACGATTCGTGATAATATTTGTTACGGTGTTGAGGGCGAAGTAACGGATGAAGAAATTGAAAAAGTAGCAGCGATGGCATATGTGGATGCATTTATTCATGACTTACCAAACGGATATGCAACAGAAGTTGGAGAACGCGGTGTGAAGCTTTCTGGTGGACAAAGACAGCGAATTGCTATTGCCCGAGCGTTACTTCGAAATCCGCAAATTCTTATGCTGGATGAAGCGACTTCAAGTTTAGATAGTAAGTCCGAGTCTGTCGTTCAAAAAGCGTTAAATAACTTAATGAAAGGCCGAACAACGTTAGTGATTGCGCATAGGCTTTCTACGGTTGTAGATGCAGATAAAATTATCTTTATTGAAAAAGGGAATCTTACAGGTAGTGGTACGCATGATGAATTATTACAGACGCATGATATGTATCGTGAGTTTGCAACGCAACAATTGAAAATTAAAGAGGGTGCCTTATAAAATGAATCATCAGCGGGGATTTTACTCCATTGATGATTCATTTTAAAAAAATATATTAGATGCTAAGTAGAAAGGAAATGGTTCCTTTGATACCTAAAATTTTAATAGTAGATGACGATCCACACATTAGAGAACTCGTTTCTGTATTTTTAGAACGAGAAGGTTTTCAAACATATGAGGCAATTGATGGAGTAGATGCACTTCAGAAAATGGATGACGTAAAAGTCGATATGGTTATTCTTGATATCATGATGCCAAATATGGATGGATTTGATGTATGTTTTGAATTAAGAAAATACTATGATATCCCGGTGCTGATGCTAACTGCCAAAGGGGAAACATCACAAAAAGTAAAAGGATTTCACATTGGGACAGATGACTATCTTGTAAAGCCATTTGACCCTATAGAACTAGTAGTGAGAGTAAAGGCATTGTTAAAACGTTACCAAATTACAGTTTCGCAATCGATTCAAGTTGGAAATGTATTATTAAATCGTAAAACATTCGAAGTTACATCTGGAGAACAAACGGTTACGTTACCGTTAAAAGAATTTGAGCTGCTCTTTACTTTAGGGTCTAAATCGGGAAGAACTTGTTCGAGAGAACAATTAATTGAAGAAATATGGGGATATGATTTTGAAGGGAATGAACGTACACTAGACGTTCATATTAATCGGTTACGTGAGAAGTTTCAAGAAGAGCAGTCGAAATTTAGTATTAAAACAATAAGAGGATTAGGGTATCGCTTAGAGGTAAGTAAATGAGAAAAAGAAAACGAATGAGTAAGTTGAAGATGATGAAAGTATTTGGAGCGGTATTAGCGCTCTTTTCTTTTCTTACTATCATTTGGTCTATCGCATTTTATGTAGCAACTAGTTTATTGAATGCTTTTGACGTAAACGTATCGCCGTTTGTTGCCTTTCTAATTAGTGATATGGTCGGTTTTGTATTTATTATTCTTATTTGGACATTAATTGGAATATTAATGAGGCCAAAACGAGAGGCAATGATTTGGACTATTATTGAACCGATACAAAAAATTGCAAAAGGAGACTTCTCCGTAAAAATACGAAATGAAGAAAAGTATGATGGAGAAATTGGCGTGCTCGTAAAAAGTATAAATGATATGACAGATGAACTGAATACGATGGAGAAAATGAGACAAGAATTTGTATCAAATGTTTCTCATGAAATACAGTCACCATTAACTTCTATAAAAGGATTTGCTAGAGCACTACAAGACGATAATCTTTCTGAGGAAAAAAGAAAGCATTATCTTACAATTATTGAAACTGAAACAACGAGATTATCTAAACTAAGTCAAAATTTACTAAAGCTAACTCTTTTAGAATCCGAAGAGTATACACCAGAGAGAGTGAGTTATCGATTAGATCAACAGTTAAAGCAAATTGTGTTAAATAGTGAACCACTCTGGGCTGAAAAAGAAATTGAATTAGATCTTGATTTAGAGAAAGTCCATGTAACTGCAGACCAAGAAAGTATGAGTCAAGTGTGGATTAATTTAATTCATAATAGCATTAAATTTACTCCAAGCGGTGGTACAATTACTATTCAGTTAAAGGAACATGAGACAGTAGTGGAAGTGCGTATCTGTGATTCAGGAATTGGTATATCAGAAGAACAGAAACAACATATTTTTGAGCGTTTTTATAAAGCGGATTCTTCACGAAATCGTGTCTATGGAGGAAGTGGCTTAGGTTTAGCTATTGTAAAGAAAGTACTCGATCTTCATCAAGGAGAGATAAAAGTAGAGAGTGAAGAAGGAAATGGAACAGAATTTATTGTGCGTATTCCTAATGATAAAGACAAGTCGTATTTGAAGTGAACCCGAATAGTGGTACATGAAAAAAACACCTCCTGAATTCGCATACTAAGTATGCAAATTCATTGGAGGTGTTTTTCGTTTGAAGACAAGAGTTCATTACCC